>DLVK01000448.1:633-5730 GCA_003444235.1 Rhodospirillaceae bacterium | reverse complement strand
CGACCTTCATCACCGGCTCGAGCAATTTAGGCGCTGCTTTTTGTACGGCTTCGCGGAATGCAGCCCGCGACGCTATTTCAAAAGCCATCACCGAGCTGTCCACATCATGGGACGCTCCATCGACGAGCGTTGCCTTGAAGTCGATCACCGGGAAACCTGCCAACACACCGGTCTCGCGAGCACTTTCAAGTCCCTTTTCAACACCCGGAATGTATTCCTTCGGGACCGAGCCACCGACAACCTTGCTTTCGAACTGATACCCGGTACCGGGCTCGGTCGGTTCGAACTCAATTTCGAGGCGCGCGAATTGACCGGCACCGCCCGACTGCTTTTTGTGGGTGTAATCGCAGACATAGGGCTTGGTGATGGTTTCGCGATACGCAACCTGCGGCGCGCCGATATTGGCGCCCACCTTAAACTCGCGCATAAGACGGTCGATGATGATCTCGAGATGAAGCTCGCCCATGCCCTTGATTACGGTTTGGCCACTTTCTTCATCCGAAGATACGCGGAAGGACGGATCTTCTTGCGCAAGACGGCCGAGCGCACTCGACATCTTGTCGTGATCGCCCTTGGTCTTCGGCTCGACCGCGATTTCGATAACCGGATCGGGGAATTCCATTTTTTCGAGAATAATCGGATCGCCAGGATCGCAAAGCGTATCGCCGGTTGTCACATTCTTTAGGCCCGCGAGAGCGACAATGTCGCCGGCATAAGCATAATCGATATCTTCTCGATTATTGGCATGCATGAGCAGCATGCGGCCGATCCGCTCTTTCTTATCCTTGCCGGGGTTGGAGACCGAAGTACCCTTCGCAACCACGCCGGAATAGACGCGGGCAAAGGTAAGGGACCCCACATAGGGATCGGTCATGATCTTGAATGCCAAGGCGGAGAATGGCGCGTCATCGTTACCCTCGCGGATCGCGGCTTCGCCATCGTCGAGTACGCCTTTGACGCTTTCCACATCCGCCGGTGACGGCAAGAACTCAACGATCGCATCGAGTAGCGGCTGAACGCCCTTGTTCTTGAACGCCGAGCCCAGAAGTACCGGCACGAATTCACCAGTGACGGTGCCTTTACGAATACACTCGTTCAACGTCGCCTCATCGGGCTCGTTGCCATCTAGATAGGCTTCCATCGCCGTATCGTCTTGCTCGACGGCGAGTTCGATCAGCTTTTCGCGATAATCCGCCACCTGGTCGGCAAGTTCGGCGGGAATTTCCTGATCCTCGAACTCCGCGCCGAGGGTCTCTTCTTTCCAGATAACCGCCTTGTTGCGCACGAGATCGATGACGCCCTTGAAGTTATCTTCGGCGCCGACCGGCAATTGCATGACCAGTGGCTGGGCTCCGAGACGATCAACAATCATATCGACGGTGCGGAAGAAATCGGCACCGGTGCGGTCCATCTTGTTAACGAAACAGATACGCGGCACTTCATATTTGTCGGCCTGACGCCAAACTGTTTCCGATTGAGGCTCGACGCCGGCAACGCTGTCAAACACGGCAACCGCGCCATCTAGCACCCGAAGGCTACGCTCGACCTCAATCGTGAAATCCACGTGACCGGGCGTATCGATGATATTGACGCGGTGATCCCGCCAATTGCAGGTGGTCGCAGCGGAGGTAATTGTAATCCCCCGCTCTTGCTCCTGTTCCATCCAGTCCATAGTGGCGTTGCCATCATGGACCTCGCCGATCTTATGGGAGCGCCCGGTATAATAAAGTATACGCTCGGTTGTCGTCGTCTTACCGGCATCGATGTGGGCCATGATGCCGATATTGCGGTATTGCTCAATTGGTGTAGTGCGAGAAGACATGCCTCATTGCTCCGATCAGATCCGGATTACCACCGGTAATGTGAAAACGCCCGGTTGGCCTCTGCCATCCGATGCGTGTCCTCCCGCTTTTTCACGGCACCGCCCCGGTTGTTTGAGGCATCGAGCAATTCACCCGAGAGCCTTTCAACCATTGTATTTTCGCTGCGGCTGCGCGCATTTTGGATGATCCACCGGAAAGCGAGCGCTTGGGCCCGGTCCGGCCGCACATCCATAGGCACCTGATAGGTCGCCCCGCCGACACGACGGGAACGCACTTCCAAGTGGGGTTTTACGTTGTCTAGTGCATCATGGAACGAGCGCACCGGATCGCCGCTTGCGCGGGATTCCATAAGGTCGAATGCACCGTAGACGATTCTCTCGGCAACAGACTTCTTGCCGTCGAGCATGACACTATTGATGAACTTGCTCACCACCACGTCGCCGAATTTGGCATCGGGTAGGATTTCTCTTTTTTCTGCGCGGTGGCGTCTGGACATCGACTGGCTCCCTACCCTTAAGCTTACTTCGGCCGTTTGGCGCCGTATTTAGAACGGCGCTGGCGGCGGTCATCGACGCCTTGGGTGTCCAAAGTGCCGCGAATAATATGATAGCGAACACCCGGCAAATCCTTGACGCGCCCGCCGCGGATCATAACGACCGAATGCTCCTGCAAATTGTGGCCTTCGCCCGGAATGTAGCTGGTGACTTCGAAGCCGTTTGTGAGCCGTACGCGAGCAACCTTCCGAAGTGCCGAATTCGGCTTCTTCGGCGTCGTCGTGTAAACGCGCGTGCACACGCCACGTTTCTGAGGACAGGATTCCAGAGCCGGCACCTTGTTGCGCACCGGCTTATCTTTACGACCCTTGCGGATCAGTTGGTTAATCGTCGGCATATTTTCCTACCAGCTCCGTTCGCCTAACCTATTCTTGTCCTTCTCATCGCCCAATTCCAACCCGTTCAAACAGACATAAACGGCACCAACAGCACCGTGTGCGGCCTAACCACAGGCCGTCAGAAAAAGGCAGCCGGCTATCCGGCTTATGTCAAAAACGTCGAAATCCCTGGAACTGTGTCTAGCCTGTTGCTGCGTTGTTTCAACCCAGCAAGCAACTACAACCAAGCCCCTGTGGGAAAGTGCGGCGCATACTAGTTACGCCCCCCACCCCCGTCAAGCGAAAGATGCAATGATTCTGAGGGGTTCGTTAGTTTTTTTTAGGCCCAAAAAAGGACTGGATTCCGCACTGCCGAACAAACCGGCTGCGCGGAATCCGAATTCATAATTAGGCGACTTCGGGCTGCGCTTCCGCGTTCTCCTCGGCCAAACCTTCGACCGGCGCCAACAGCGGATCGTCAGCCTGCAATGCGGCCAATTCCCGGTCTCGTTCAGCGGCAATCGCCTTGAGACGGTTCATGACGCTGCCGGTGCCCGCAGGAATCAGGCGCCCGACAATCACATTCTCCTTAAGCCCTTCTAATGTATCTATTTTTCCGTTCACAGCCGCCTCAGTGAGGACCCTAGTAGTCTCCTGGAAGGAGGCTGCGGAAATGAAGGACTTAGTCTGCAACGAGGCTTTCGTGATGCCTTGCAGCACCGGAATGCACCCGGCCGGCTTGCCGCCATCCTCTTTGGTGCTCTTGTTGATCGCCTCGAATTCATCCTGATCGACCTGTTCACCGCTCAACAGAATTGTATCGCCAGGATCGGTCACTTCTACCTTCTGCAGCATCTGGCGCACGATCACTTCAATATGCTTGTCGTTGATCTTAACGCCTTGCAGACGATAAACGTCCTGAACTTCCTTGATCAGATAATCCGCCAACGCTTCGACGCCCAACACTTCGAGAATGTCATGGGGCACGGGGTTACCGTCCATGAGAAGGTCTCCCGTTTCCACCCAGTCACCTTCCTGAACGGTGATGTGTTTCCCTTTCGGAATCATATATTCGCTGGGTTTCTTGGAATCGTCATCGGGCACGACCAGGATGCGACGCTTGGTCTTGTAATCCTTGCCGAACTCGACCCGGCCTTCGGTATCCGCAATGATCGCGTATTCCTTCGGCCGACGAGCTTCGAATAACTCGGCCACACGAGGCAGACCGCCGGTGATGTCGCGGGTTTTCGACGCTTCGCGCGGGATACGCGCGATGACATCGCCCGCTTTCACTTCCTGACCGTTCTCAACCGAAAGGATGGCATCCACAGATAGGAAATAACGCGCTTCGAGATCGTTCGACAGCTTGATCACCTGACCGCGCTTGTTTCGTAGCGTCACGCGCGGTCGGAGATCGGCGCCTTGCGGCTGTTGCTTCCAATCGATCACCACCTTACTGGCAATGCCGGTAGTTTCATCGGTAACTTCGCGCATCGACACGCCCTCGACGAGATCGACATAATTTGCAACGCCGTCCTTTTCCGTGATGACCGGAATCGTATAGGGATCCCATTCAGCCATGGGGGCTCCCTTTTTCACCTCGCCGCCGTCTTCGACTAGTAGACGGGCACCATAGGGGATCCGATGGCGTGCACGCTCACGGCCTTGGGCGTCGAGCACACACACATCGGTATTTCGATTCATGACCACGGGCTTACCGGTGGAATCAACAACGATGTTTTTGTTCTCGACCTTAATCGTCCCGTCGATCGAAGCCTCATGAGAAGCCTGTTCGGCGACCTGCGCCGCACCACCGATATGGAACGTCCGCATAGTGAGCTGAGTACCCGGCTCGCCAATCGATTGCGCTGCAATGACGCCGACGGCCTCACCGACATTGACTTCGGTACCACGCGCAAGATCGCGTCCATAGCACTTACCGCAAATACCGCCGGCGGATTCGCAGGTCAGCACCGAACGTACCATCACGCTATCGACACCGAGTTCGTCGATCGCCTCAGCATCGTTTTCGGCAATCATTTCGCCGGCTTTGACGAGGGTCTTGTTATTGGTTGGCTCCTTGACGTCAACCGATGCGTATCGGCCGACTACTCGATCGGGTAGCTCTTCGATGACGTCGCCGCCTTCAATAACGGCGCGCAAGGTCAGACCCTGCTTGGTGCCGCAGTCTTCCTCGACGACGATGCAATCCTGCGCCACATCGACCAGTCGCCGAGTCAAATAGCCAGAGTTAGCGGTTTTAAGGGCCGTATCCGCCAACCCTTTCCGTGCACCATGAGTGGAGTTGAAGTACTCCAACACGGTCAAGCCTTCCTTGAAGTTGGAAATGATCGGCGTTTCGATGATCTCGCCGCTCGGCTTCGCCATCAAGCCACGCATACC
>DLVK01000448.1:0-333 GCA_003444235.1 Rhodospirillaceae bacterium | reverse complement strand
CATCAAGCCACGCATACCCGCCAATTGCTTGATTTGGGCCGCCGAACCACGGGCACCGGAATGCGCCATCATATAGACCGAGTTAACCTCACCTCCGGTGCCGGCTTCCATGGCACCCATCATCTCTTCGGCGACCTTGTCACTGCAATCGGACCATACGTCGACGACCTTGTTGTACTTTTCGCCGCGTGTGATCAGACCGTCGAGATATTGCTGCTCGTACTGTTTGATCTGCTCTTTGGCTTCATTGATCAGGTCTTCTTTCTGATCGGGTACGACAAGATCGTCTTTGCCGAACGAAATGCCGGCAACACAAGCCTGACGGAAGCCCAT
>DLVK01000406.1:0-3573 GCA_003444235.1 Rhodospirillaceae bacterium | reverse complement strand
TCGACTCAACCATCATTGTGGCTCAACTTGGAACCGAGGCTGGGCCAGTGCGACCAACCTCGCCATGTCCGGCGCGTCGTTGACCTCCAAACTGATGGGCCTTGATGCCACGCAATGCGCAAACGCCATCGCGATTGCGGGTAGCCATAACAACACACTGACGGAATCCAAGCACGGCAACATTCCAATGCTGAAAGCGACGTCGGAGCCTTACATCTGCAAGTCCGGCGTCGAGGCGGCGATGATGGCGGCCGACGGGTTGACCGGGCCGGAACAGATTTACGAAGGGCGCTGGGGCTGGATTCCGGTCATCGCCGGCGATGCGGATACGGACGCATTTCGTGCTCCGATGGACGGTCACTATATGATCACCGAGACCTGCCTCAAACCCTATGCCGCGGAGATGATGACGCAATCCTCGATTCAGGCGGCGATCGACGTGGTTACGAAACATGATTTCGACCCGCGGGAGGCGGAGCATATCGAAGCGCGGTACCATGATTTCGCGCTCAAAAAGCCGAGCTGGGATCCTAAGAAGTTCAACCCGCAGGATCGCGAAACCGCCGACCACAGCTTTCCGTATTGCATTGCTGTGTCACTGCTCGACCGGGCGTGTGGCGCCGAGCAGTTTACCGACGCCAAGCTGAAGGACCCGGATGTGCGCACGGTCATGTCGAGGATCGAGCTTACTGTCGACGACAGCCTGACCGCGTTGCTGCCCGAGAAATTCGGCACCGCAATCAAGGTCACGATGCCCGACGGGTCGGTTTATGAGGAAATTTGCGAGACCCCTCCGGGCCATCCCGAGAACCCAATGAGCGATGATGAAATCGAGGCAAAGTTTCGTCGATTGTCTAACCATCTCATGACCGACGAGCAGATGGATCGAGCGATTGCGGCTTGCTGGGCAATTGACAGCTTCGAGGATCTAGGCGAATTCGCCCAACTTTTCACTTTCGACTAGGACGCTTTTTTCCGCTTACGTTTTGGCCGCTGGCCCAGCAGTGGCTGTAGATACTGCCCGGTATAGCTAGACGCGACACCGGCGATCTCCTCTGGCGTTCCGCAAGCTACTAGTTCGCCGCCCTTGTCGCCGCCTTCGGGGCCCAGATCGATGATGTAATCAGCGGTTTTGATGACGTCGAGATTATGTTCGATGACGACCACCGTATTGCCCGTTTCGACGAGCGCGTGCAGCACTTCGAGCAGCTTTTTGATGTCTTCGAAATGCAGCCCTGTGGTGGGTTCGTCGAGAATGTAAAGCGTACGGCCAGTAGCGCGCTTGGCGAGTTCCTTAGCGAGTTTGACCCTTTGCGCTTCGCCGCCGGACAAAGTCGTCGCCTGCTGGCCGATATGGATATAACCCAATCCGACCCGTTCGAGGGTTTTGAGCTTGTCACGAATGGATGGCACTGCGGAAAAGAATTCCGCGCCTTCCTCTACCGTCATGCCGAGGACATCGGCGACAGACTTGTCCTTGTATCGTACTTCAAGCGTTTCGCGGTTGTATCGCCGCCCCTTGCAGACATCGCACTGAACGTAGACGTCCGGGAGGAAGTGCATTTCGATCTTAATTACCCCGTCGCCCTGACAAGCTTCGCAACGTCCTCCTTTTACGTTGAAGGAAAATCGTCCCGGCGCATAACCACGAGCTTTGGCTTCGGGCAATCCCGCAAACCATTCTCGGATTGGCGTGAAGGCACCGGTATAAGTCGCCGGGTTGGAGCGCGGAGTCCGCCCGATCGGCGATTGATCGATATCGATGACTTTGTCGAGATATTCGAGCCCGACAATCTTGTCGTGGGCTCCAGGCACCGCGCGCGCGCCGTTCAACCGCCGTGCCAGTGCCCGGTAGAGCGTCTCGATGGTTAGCGTGGATTTGCCGCTACCTGATACGCCGGTCACGCAGGTGAAGGTGCCAAGCGGGATTTCCGCACTCAGATCTTTGAGATTGTTTGCCGTCGCACCTTCGATGCGAAGTTTTAGCGCAGCATCGGAGCCGCGACGTTCGGTCGGTACGGGAATTTGACGAAAGCCCGTCAGGTATTGGCCGGTCAGGCTTTCAGGCGCTTTCATTACCGTTTCCGGCGGGCCGAAGGCGACGAGCTGGCCACCATGGCGCCCGGCGCCAGGCCCGAGATCCACCAGATAATCCGCGGCCCGCATGGCTTCCTCGTCATGTTCGACGACGATTACCGTATTCCCGAGGTTACGGAGGTGCTGAAGGGTCTCTAGCAAGCGGTTGTTATCTCGGGGATGTAGCCCGATCGAGGGTTCATCGAGTACGTAGAGTACGCCCATGAGACCGGAGCCGATCTGAGAGGCGAGCCGAATGCGCTGACTTTCGCCGCCGGACAGTGTGCCTGACGCCCGATCCAGCGTCAGATATTCGAGACCCACATTGGCCAGAAAGCCAAGCCGCTCGCGAATTTCCTTTAAAATTCTCTCGGCAATGTGTTTCTGATTCTTGCTCAGCGTTCCCTCTACATCGTCGAACCACGCGACCGCCTGACCAATGGATTTGGTGCAGAGCTGGCTGATATGAAGTCCATCGATTTTGACTGCGAGCGCTTCATCTTTGAGGCGGGCGCCGGAACACTTCTCGCAAGCGTGTTTGGTCTGATAGCGCTCGAGTTCCTCGCGGATCCAACTCGAATCCGTTTCCCTCCACCGCCTGGCCATATTGGGAATTACGCCCTCGAAAGGTTTTTTCGTCGTGTAGTTTCTGAGCCCGTCGTCATATTCCATTTTGACGACGGTTTTCCCGGTCCCGAACAGGATCGCTTTTTGCACCTTGTCGGGTAGTTCGCCGAACGGGGTGCGCATCTGCACATCGAAATGCCGCGCAAGGCTTTCCAGCGTCTGACGGTAATATGGTGATGAGGAATGCGACCAAGGCGCGACGGCACCATCGCCAAGACTTTTAGTATCGTCCGGGACGGTGAGTGCCCGGTCAAAGGTCATGGTGGTGCCAAGCCCGTCACACGCGGGGCATGCCCCGAAAGGATTGTTGAACGAAAAGAGGCGCGGTTCGATCTCGTCGATGGTGAAACCTGAGACGGGACAGGCGAAGCGCGCCGAGAAAATCGTACGTTCTCCGTCGTCGGCATTTTCAGCGATGGCGAGACCATCTGCGAGCTCCAGCGCGGTCTCCAATGAATCAGCTAGCCTTTCGGCGAGATCATCGCGCAGGACCACGCGGTCGACCACGACTTCGAGGTCGTGTTTCTTGTTTTTATCCAGGCTCGGCGTATCGTCGAGGTCGTAAAGTTCGCCATCGATCTTGATTCTTTGGAAGCCGCGTTTTTGCAAATCTTTCAATTCGCGTCGATATTCGCCCTTGCGGCCGCGTACGATCGGGGCGAGTAAATACAGACGGCTTCCGTCCTCCATCGCCAGTAATTTGTCGACCATTTGGCTGACCGTTTGGCTTTCGATGGGTAGTCCAGTGGCCGGCGAAAATGGGGTTCCTACCCGGGAGAACAACAATCGAAGATAGTCATAAATTTCCGTTACTGTGCCTACAGTGGAGCGCGGGTTGCGGCTGGTGGTCTTCTGTTCGATCGAGATGGC
>DLVK01000058.1:0-3366 GCA_003444235.1 Rhodospirillaceae bacterium | reverse complement strand
CGCGACCGGCGCCCGTCACCACCACCACTTTATCTTGAACCATGCCGCCTTCGGCCATCGTCTCTCTCCCTTGGTTTGGATGTTTCGCTGAGTTGTATCCGGCGGATAAGCGCCAGGCAATGTCCCTAGAGCATCATTGCAATAGGGCTCGCCCGCGCTTACCGTAGCGCCACCTTGGGGGAGAACCATTAAATGCCGAAGAAAAAGAGGATCACGCCGGACCAGTTGCGCAGTCAGCGCTGGTACAAAGGCGTCACCTTAAGCAGCTTTACCCATCGCTCGCGTTCGAAGCAGATGGGTTACGGCCCGGACGAGTTTCACGACAAGCCCGCGATCGCCATCGTCAACACCTGGAGCGATATCAATCAGTGCCATGCGCATTTCAAATATCGCATCGACGATGTGAAGCGGGGCATCTGGCAGGCAGGCGGATTCCCGGTCGAATTGCCGGCGATGAGCCTGTCGGAGCCCTTCGTCAAACCGTCGACCATGCTTTACCGCAACATGTTGGCGATGGAGGCGGAAGAACTTTTGCGCAGCCACCCCATCGATGGCGCCGTCCTGATGGGCGGCTGCGACAAGACCACGCCGGCGCTCTTGATGGCCGCCTGCAGCATGAATATCCCCGCCATATATGTTCCGGCGGGGCCCATGCTGCGCGGTAATTATCGCAACCAGTTTCTCGGATCCGGCACGGACAGTTGGCGTTTTTGGGACGAACTTCGTGCCGGCACGATTTCCGAAGACGAATGGTATGAAGCGGAGAGCGGCATCGCGCGCTCGCCGGGCCACTGTATGACCATGGGCACCGCATCGACGATGACCTCATCCGCCGAGGCACTGGGCATGACATTGCCCGGCGCGGCCTCGATCCCGGCTGCGGATTCCAACCATGCGCGCATGTGTGCGTCCGCCGGCAAGCGCATTGTCGATATGGTCTGGGAGGATATGCGCCCAGCCGATCTGATCAGCCGCGAAAGCCTCGAAAACGCGATCACCACGGTAATGGCGCTCGGCGGCTCCACCAACGCGGCGATCCATCTGCTTGCCATCGGCCATCGGCTGGATCTCGGCGTCGGGTTGGAAATGTTCGACACCCTGTCGCGCACCACCCCGGTGTTGGCGGATATTCAGCCGTCGGGCCGATTCCTGATGGAGGATTTCTATTACTCCGGCGGCTTGCGGGCGCTCCTGAACCGCATTCGCGATTGCCTGCACACGAACACGGCGACCGTGAACGGCAAGACGCTCGGCGAAAACATCGATGGCGCACAAGTCTTCAACGACGAGGTCATCCGAACTCTCGATAATCCCATGTCCGAAGAAGGCGGACTTGTGGTGCTGAAGGGCAATCTCTGTCCCGACGGCGCGGTGATCAAACACACCGCCGCCGATCCCAAGTTCCATAAACACACCGGCCCAGCGGTGGTGTTCGAGAGCCATCCGGATCTACTTGCACGGATCGACGACCCCGACCTCGTGGTGACGCCGGAGAGCGTGATCGTGATGAAGAATGCGGGGCCCGTCGGTGGCCCCGGCATGCCCGAATGGGGCATGCTCCCGATCCCGAAAAAGCTGTTACAGGCTGGCGTGCGCGACATCGTCCGCATTTCGGATGCGCGCATGAGCGGCACCTCCTACGGCACTTGCGTGCTGCACGTGGCGCCGGAGGCGTTCGTCGGCGGCAACTTGGCGCTGGTCGAGACCGGCGACATGATCTCGCTCGATATCTTCGGCCGCTCGCTCAACATGGAAGTAAGCGACGAAGAGCTGGCCAAACGGCGCGCCGCCTGGACGCCGCCGGAGCCTCACTACAAACGCGGATATGGCTGGATGTATTCCAATCATATTCAGCAAGCGGACAAGGGCTGCGACTTCGACTTCCTGCAGTCCACCGAACCCATTCCAGAACCCGAACTTCACCATTGAGGAATTTCACCGATGAAACTGCGTAAAAACAAATTCAAAGCCGCGATCCGCCGGGGGGACTATCAGATCGGCCTATGGTCGGGCCTGCGCTCGACACTGGTCGCCGAGATGCTGACCCAAGTCGCCGCCTTCGACTGGACCGTGGTCGATATGGAGCATTCGCCGAACGAACTCGGCGATGTATTGGTTCAGCTGCAAGTCGCCCAGCAGGGCCATGCAGAACCGATGGTTCGCGTGCCCTGGAACGAACCGGTGATCGTGAAACGCGTGCTCGATATCGGCGCCCAAACGCTGCTGTTTCCGATGGTTCAGAACGCCGAGGAAGCCGCCGCCGCCGTCGCCGCAACCCGGTACCCGCAGAACGGCGGCATTCGTGGCGTGATGAGCCTGGCGCGGATGAACAATTACGGAGCGACGCCGGATTATTATCTGAACGCGCACAAGGAGATTTGCGTCGTCGTCCAATGCGAGACCGAAGAAGCGGTCGAGAATATTCCCGAAATCGCCAAGGTCCCCGGCGTCGACGGCATTTTCGTCGGCCCCTCCGACCTCTCCGCCTCGATGGGACATATCGGCAATCCCTATCAAGAGGACGTGCAAAAAATGATCAAGAAGGCGGTCAATTACTGCAAGAAGGCCGGCAAGCCTGCCGGGTATCTGACCGGTGACGAGGCCCAGGCGCGCCAGATGCTCAACTGGGGCTATAACTTCGTCGCGGTCGGTTCGGACATGGCAGTATTGACCGGCGCCTCCCGCGCGTTGGCGGACCGTTTTCAGGATTTCGTCGCCAAGAAAGTCGCACGGCAGAAAAAGAAGAAGTAGCGGAGTATCCGATGGCCGAAACCGTCATCGTTACCTCGAGCCTGGCCCCGCCCGGCAACGACACGCTGCCCCACGACCGGTTCGACTTCCACGACTATCACCGCGCGGAAGACAAAGAAGCCTTGTTGGCCGACGTGGGCGACAAGGCGACCGGCGTCTGCTGTTCCGGTGCCGACGGTGTGCTCGATGCGGATTTGATGGACCGAATGCCGAACCTGAAAATGATCTCGGTATTAGGGGTCGGCTACAACACGGTCGATGTGGCCGCCGCCAAGGAACGCGGCATCATGGTCACCAATACGCCGGGTGTGTTGACCGACTGCGTCGCCGATATCGGTATGGCTCTGATGCTGGCGATCTCTCGTGGTGTGGTCGAGGGCGATCGCTATACCCGTTCCGGCGATTGGATTGCCCATGGCATGATGACCTATACGACCAAGGTCACGGGAAAGCGTCTCGGTATCGTCGGCTTCGGGCGGATCGGACAGGCGGTAGCGAAACGGGCCGCCGGTTTCGATATGACGGTCGCTTATCAGGGTCCGAACGAAAAGCCCGACCTACCCAATAGCTATTACGCGGACCCGGTCGAGCTTGCGGCCAATGTGGACTTTCTTA
>DLVK01000370.1:0-9417 GCA_003444235.1 Rhodospirillaceae bacterium | reverse complement strand
CGTCCGCAAGGGTCACTTCCACCGCCCCGCCATAGGCGCGTTTTGCCGGATCATCGGACATGTATCGCCGCTCCCACTCTTGATCGGCCTCGGTGGTGATTTTCTGCCACAACGCCACCGTCTCGGCCCGATGGGCGCGCTCTTTCGTATAGGACGCCTCGTGATGCCAGCTACCGTCTTCTAGAGCGACCGCGAAGATATAAGGCAGCGAATGATCAAGGGTCTCACGGGACGCGTCCGGCGAATATTTCTGCGGGTCGTTTGCCCCCGAGCCGATCACGTCATGGGCATGATTGTTGGTGCGAATGACGATGGAGGATACTCCGTTCATATCGCCGATTTCGCCCCGCAACCGGAGTGCCAGGTCTATGAAGGCCTGACCCTGATATTCGGCCGAGTGTGCCTTGGTCCAAGTTTCAAGGATGGACCGCTTCGCCTCACCCGCCTCGGGCAACGGCACTTGGTATTCCGCATCAGGCCCGTCGAGGAGCCAAGCGATCACGCTATCTTCACCCTCATAGATAGGCGCCGGTGCGGTTTCACCTCGCATGGCGCGATCGACTTCCTCGATAGCGAGTTTCGACGAATGGGCCGGCGCTGCGGATTTCCAAGACGAAATCTGTCCCTTTCGGGACTGGCGGGTAGCACAGCATACGTGCAGCGTATGGTTGATCGCCTGATAGATGACCTCCGGAGCAAGGCCGAGCATCGCGCCGATTCCAGCGGCCGCGCCGACACCGGTATGGGCGACGTGATCGATCTTGTGACTGTGAAGCCGTATCGACTTCATCAGATTGACGTGAACCTCGTAAGCGGTGGCGATGCCGCGGATGAGATCGGCGCCGGAACATTTCTTCTGCTGAGCGACCGCTATCAGGGGGCATATATTGTCGCCCGGATGTCCGAATTCCTGATGCAGAAAAGTATCGTGAAAATCGAGTTCGCGAACCGCGGTACCGTTGGTCCAGGCAGCCCATTCCGCATGAATTTGCACGTCGGGCCCCATACCGAACAACGTTGCGCCACCGGACCGCGGGTGCGCCAACGCCTGCGCGCGCGCGGAAACGATGGGGCTGCGGTTAATCGATGCGAGCGCTACCGAGGCATTATCGATGATGCGGTTGACCACCATCGCGGCAACGTCATCGTCCACCGCGACCGGGTCCGCGGCCACCGCTGCGATTTTCCAGGCCAATTCGTCTTCGCGCGGATGGGCTTCCGCTGACGGCCAAACACGAACTGTATGGGTTTGCATGCTGTATCTCCCGGGATTTTTCGGCATTATGCATTTCATGTGCGGTCGGTACAGCATCACGTCGCCCTTGGAAGCGATCAACAACCTGTTTCAGGTCGATGCCAAAACGAACTTGGCGCCACGCTTCAACGTAGCGCCATCACAGCCCGTTCCTGCGGTGCGCGCGACCGACAAAGGCCGCGAGTTCACTTTTTTCCTTTGGGGCCTGATCCCGTCCTGGGCCAAAGATCCGACGATCTCGAACAAACTGATCAACGCCCGCTCCGAAACAGCGGCCGAAAAACCCTCCTTCCGCGGCGCTTATCGGTACCGCCGCTGCCTGCTCCCGGCGGACGGATTCTTCGAATGGACCGGAAAGAAAGGCGAGCCAAAACAGCCTTGGCTGATCAGTGTCGACCAAGAAGGGCCACTTGCCTTTGCAGGACTTTGGGAACATTGGACTGACCCCAACGGCAGCGAACTGGAAACCTGCACCATCCTCACCACGGAAGCCGCGCCAACGATCGCGCATATCCATCACCGCATGCCGGTGATCGTGAAACCCGCTGACTTTGAAAGCTGGTTGTCAGCCCCCGCCAATGACGTTGAATCATTGCTGCGCCCATACGACGGGACACTCACATTTCATGCAGTGTCCAAGCGGGTCAACAGCGTCGCCAATGACGATGCTGCACTGCTCGAACCGGTCACGCTCGAGCAACCACCAAAACAGCTCGGCTTGTTTTAGTCCCGGGGCTGGCTGAGGCTCGTGAGGATACCCTGTAACGTGCGAATTTCCTGCTCGGTCAGATTTGCCCGTTGAAACAGGTTGCGTATGTTACGCACCATGATCGGGCGTTTTTCAGCGACATGAAAAAAGCCGCTTTCGTCCAGAGCGGTCTCGAGACGAACGAAATAGTTCAGCAATTCCTCTTTCGTCGCCGGCTCACCTCTCAGGTCCGACGCCTCGACCTTTTCTTCCAGGTTCGCCAACCACCATTCATAGGCAACCAACAACACCGCTTGCGCCAAACTTAATGAACTGAATTCGGGATTGAGCGGCACTTCGATCACCGCATCGGCCAGCGCGACAGCGTCATTCTCTAGGCCGGAACGCTCGGGGCCAAAAAGCAAACCGATTTTCGTTTCGCCTTCGGACATGACCGCATGCATTTCACCGGCAGCTTCGCGCGGGGTAAGGATGCGTTTGATTTGCTCCCGACGGCGGGCGGTGGCTGCGTATACGCGGTGACAATCGCCGATCGCTGCTTCTAGGCTTTCGAAACACCCAGCGTCGACGATAACCTGGTCGGCACCGGCAGCTGCGGCATCAGCGGCAGAATTGGGCCAACCGTCGCGCGGACTGACCAGACGCATTTCCGTCAATCCGCAATTCAACATTGCCCGCGCGGTGAATCCGATGTTCTCCCCAAGTTGCGGGCGATCGAGAATGACGATGGGAGAGATCATGTGTTGGTCGGGTCGGTCGCATCCGCACCGTCATAACCAAAATGACGAATAAAGGGCGCCAATATGGGCAGCACCGGAGCCATTTCCTCCTCGTATCGCCGCCAACGTTCCCTGGAGCTGTCATAGATCGGTTGGGTAACTTGCGAGTAAGACGGCGTCATGACCGTTCGGTTCTGAGCGTGACGGTCATACGCCAAGACAGCATCGTCCCAATCGAGTTCCAGGAATTCAAGCAATTCGCGGACTGTACTTTCGAAATTCTCCACCAAATTCTCGTAACGCAGCGCTTGCCAATCGAGAGGAATTTCCTCGGTGTAACGCCGCCATAAGCCCATCACGAGGACGTAAAACTCAGCCGTCGATTGCAGTGACGTAAAATGAGTCATTGCCCGGTTAAGCGTGAAATGCTGCATGAAACAGCTCAAGCAGGCGTCACACGGGTGACGCTCAGTAAAAATGAATTTCGCCTCTGGAAATATCTTATAAATAAAACCTGCATGTACCATATTTAATGGCATTTTATAAGCAAGTATTTTAGATGATTTTAAAGATAAATACTTATTAACTTCAGAATAAAAATGACTTCTTATTTCTTCTATATTGTCATCATTTACTTGATCAATACACTCAGGATAATTGCCGGTTTTATTCTCAAAATATCGAATTGTGTCTTCTATAACTGGCTTTTCATCTAATGCCTGTATTGATGGGTGTGAATCCAATATTTGCTCTAATAACGTAGTCCCTGATCTTGGGAATCCGACCACAAATATTGGCGCTATATTCTGTTTTTTTGATAATTTATTTATAAAAATATCATTATTATTATTAATAATATTTATATTATGACTAATTTCTTTTAAATACTCATCCCGATCGACACCGGTCCGGACGGCCTTGGCTTCTATTAGTTCATTCCCCAGCCGATAGTGCTCGAAAGCATTTCGCACATTGTTTAGGCGATCATACAAGTGACCAGCCTCAAAATGTGCACGGCATAAAATATTAGGAGAATATATTTTTGGTATTCCAGCCTCTATTTCTTTAATACCAAGATCATATTCTTTGTTTCTGCCATGTATTATTCCACTTACCATTAAAACTTCGGGATTATTACTATCTATTTTTCTTGCTTTTCCAATGTATTCCTTCGCTTTATCCAATTGATTCAACCGCTCATGGACGATTGCCAATTTGACATAGGCGAACGCGCCATTCGGATCCGCCGTCACAGCTTTTTCCAGCGCTACAATCGCCTCGTCGACGCGGTGCAGACCATTCAATGCATTGCCGAGGTTGGCCAAAGCCGGACCGTAATCCGGCGCTAACTCAAGTGCGCGCTCGAAACAGATGATGGCTTCGTCAAATTCATCAAGATCCGAATGGACGGCACCCAGGTTACAGTGCGCTTCGACGAAGTCTGGCGCCAAACCCAGGGCTTTCTCGAATGCCGGTATGGCATCGTCGATCCGTCCGCCCTGATGCAATGCAATTCCGAGATTGTTATGAACGAGCGGCACATCGGCGGCCAATTTAGCCGCATGATCGAGGTATTCGATCGCTTTTTCGTATTGCTGTTCGTTACGCAGGATGTTGCCAAGATTGACTAACGAAGGCGCATGGTTGGGCTCGCTCTCGACGGCAGTTTGGTAATGCCCTTTCGCCGTAGACACGTCGCCTTGCTGTTCGATCAACACGCCAAGACCGAATAGCGCATCCGCATGACCCGGCTCCATAGTGATGATCAATTCGAAGGTGGATTTCGCGCCGCCGATATCGCCTGCTTCATAGAGTCTGGCGGCTTCGGACATCAGATCACGCCCCGCACCCGACGGAGGTCCTGCTTCCAATGGCGTATGGCGGCCGTTCTTGCGCTGCTTTCTTTTTTCCCGCCGCCGTTCGCGTCTGTTCGCCATTGCTTATCTGTCCTGTATGCGTAGGCGTACGTCCCTACGTTCGCGTACGCCGACTATAAAATTTTACGGAAGGAATTGGTGATCGGATATCGCCGGTCACGGCCGAATGCCCGGCTGGTAATTTTGACGCCCGGGGGCGCCTGCCGACGCTTATACTCCGCTCCATCCAGCATCCGCCAAACTCGTTCGACCGTTTCCGGCGCGTGTCCGCGCGCGGATATCTCATCCATTCCCATTTCGCCTTCGATTAAGCAGCCTAGAATGTCATCCAGCTCGTCATAGGGAGGCAACGTATCCTGGTCGGTCTGGTCGGGCTTCAATTCCGCTGACGGTGGTTTGGTAATGATCCGTTCGGGGATAACCCGGCCCGCAGGCCCCATAAATCCCTCCGGGTGATTTTGATTGCGCCAATGACAAGCCTCGAAAACGTCGGTCTTATAGACATCCTTCAACACGGAATAACCACCGCTCATATCTCCATAGAGGGTCGCATATCCCACCGCCATTTCCGACTTGTTGCCGGTGGTAAGCAGCATATCGCCGAACTTGTTGGAGATGCTCATCAGCAGCAGGCCCCGACTTCGCGCTTGAATATTCTCTTCGGTTACATCCGCGTCGCGTCCGTCAAACAACGGCTCAAGCATTTGGTCGTATGCGTTCATTGCGGGCTCGATTGAAACCGTATCGTACCGAATACCCATCAGCTTTGCCGCCTCGGCGGCATCGTCGAGGCTGTCCTGACTGGTATAGGGGGACGGCATCATCACACAACGGACGCGTTCGGGACCCAGCGCGTCGACCGCCACGGCCGCGCTTAAAGCGGAATCGACGCCGCCGGAGAGCCCCAGCAATACGCCCGGAAATCCTGCCTTGTTCACGTAATCCCGCAAACCCAGCACCATCGCCTGATAAATCGCAGCGATTCCAGCATCAGGCACGACACACTCGCCCGCATCGCACCGCCAACCATCGTCGCCGCGACGCCATTCGGTCATGACCACCGATTCCTGCCAGGAGGGAAATTGCAGCACCATTTCGCCGTCGCTATTGAGCACGAAACTGGCGCCATCGAAGACGAGTTCATCCTGCCCGCCGACCTGATTGAGATAGGCGAGCGGCAGCCCCGATTCCTTGACCCGCGCCACCGTGTGGTTCAAGCGATGATCTACCTTATCGCGCTCGAACGGCGACCCATTGGGTACCAATAGAATTTCGGCGCCCGATTCCTCGAGACATTCGACCACGTCCGGCGTCCAGATATCCTCGCAAATCGGCACACCCAGTCGCACATCTCTAAAATTTACCGGCCCGGGCATGGGCCCCGCACTAAAAACTCGCTTCTCGTCGAAAACGCCGTAGTTGGGGAGATCGTGCTTGAGCCGGTGAGTCTTGACCTCACCATCCTCCAATAGCAGCACCGCATTATATAGCGCTCCGTCGACACGCCATGGCGCGGGCAGAAGCATTGCCGGTCCGCCCTCAGCGGTTTCTGCCGCCAGCGAATTAACAGCGTCCTCAATTTTGTCCTGAAAGAACGGCTTTAAAACCAAATCCTCGGGCGGATAACCGGACATCATCAATTCGGAAAACAGAATTAAGTCGGCGTCGGGCACCTGACGTGCCGCATCGCGAACACGATCGGCATTACCGGCAATATCGCCGACGGTTGGATTTAACTGGGCCAGTGCGATGGTCAAACTATCGGTCATAAAAATTCATTTACCCTGGTTGTTGGCTCTGGCAAGCCGCTGCGCTGCCGACTATCCTACCTATGGATCAAAAATCAAGCTTTTGCGGACCGCTCCGCACGTGACCATTCGAAAGCAACCGTACGATGACCGACCCAACTGACGCACCGGACACCGATTCCTTAGGCGAAAAACCGCTTTCTGACGAGCCTCCCGAAGGCTTAAAGGCGGTCAAAAATGCCGCCGACCTCGCGCTCACCGAAGTCTTGGAAGCGCTGCGCGAAGTCGCTCGGGAGAAGACCGGCGGCAGACTGACATTTTCGGAAATCAGATTCCAGTTCGAGGCATTCATCGACGAGCCTAACGACGACATGATGAGCGCCTACGAAAATGCTTGGCGTGCTTGCACCGAAACAGCGCAAGAGGCCGTTTGGCAGAAAGAGCGAAAGCTCCCTCTCGAAAGGCTGGTGGTAAGCCGCTTCGAACATTTATTTCCGCCGCGCGGCACGGCAGCCCGCCAAGGCGAACATTTGTCACGCCGAATCATTGGCCCGTTCATGTTTGCCCTGCAACAACTATTGGGCCCGGACTTGCATGACGAGTACGAGGTTAAATGCCGGGAGTTGGTAGAAGACTTGCGCCAGACCCATGGCGAGAGTTTTCGTTGGGACATGGTCACCGATCACCCGGAAGCCGACAACGTTACAAACGACGTACTGGTGCACGCCAGTCAGCATTTCGGTGACCTGGAGCGTCGTCGCCATTGGATGGTGGACCTCATCGACGGCAACATGGCGGCAACCAATGATGCGGTGGAGCAACCGTGGCGGTTTGAGGATCGAGAGTTTCATATGCTGATGAACGGCCTGTTCGGCGACCTGCCCCAGCAACTGGCCGACCCGGAAGTCATGAACGCTTGGAAACAGCGCTACGATGAAGCAAGCCTGGTCGGAATGGTGGCGCTACTGGAAAAATTGGCACAATAGGCCGCTGACCATCGCACTGGACCGATTGTTGCAATACTGCCGAGTATGGACGACAAGGCCCTTCAAAAACTTCTCAGCCTAGCGCCCGGTGAATTTCGGCGCATGCATTCCGGCTATTTCCAAGGCCTGCCCGGAGCGGAAATCGCATTTTTGCCGAGCATTTTCCGGCTTCCCTGGCATAGTAAACAGCCAAGAGTTGTCGGTTCCAAAGAAATATCGCAGATTTTAAGAGCAGAGCTGGTAGAAGTATTAGCTCTTGTCATAGTAAGCGTAATATCTATGCATCTATTTTTCATAGATATACTTAATTTTTACTTATTACTATTCGACAATAGTATATTTATTTCGGTAGTTGCCCATGCCACAACATTGATAATATTTGTCATTGTAGCGTTATTACTAAATAATGTCCCGTTCGCGTGGATCCGAGGTCGTATTGTCGCTAAAAGTCCTATCGCGGAAGGTGCGCTCACGCGAGACCTGTTACGAGATTGGCGGCTAGAGCGAAGGTTATGGCGATTCTCACTCACCAGTGACGAACGGGCCGCTCAATTAAGAAAATGGGGAATAGTATTCTATGTAATATTATTTTGTATTTCTATGCCTATATTTAGCTTTATTATAGTATTCATCATAAAAAATGAGAAATTAACTGCTGATAATATTTATCTTATTTTCTTATTTATTTGCTATGGCTCTCTATCTATTTGGGCATTCGTGGAAAGCATTACGGTCTTGCGACGCCGCATAAAAGAATCGCAGGAACGCATCCAACTTCAAAAACGCGTCGAGGAATTGGAACAGGCCGAAGAAGGCAGCGACCCGGACTCACCGCACTTTACAAGCCCCCGAGAAGAAATCAGCTAGCTGCTGCGACCTTTTCGATGTCGCTCCCGTCGCGAAGCGTCTTCAATTCCTCAGCCAACAGGAACGCGAGTTCCAGTGCTTGGGTGGCGTTGAGACGCGGATCGCAATGGGTATGGTAGCGATCCGACAGCCGATCATCGTCGTTTGCCTGTGCGCCGCCGAGACATTCGGTCACATCCTGGCCGGTCATTTCCACATGGATACCGCCCGCGTACGACCCTTCGGCCTGATGCACGGCGAAGACCCGGCGTACTTCAGACAGGATGTGATCGAACGGTCGCGTTTTATAGCCACTGGCAGCTTTGATCGTATTGCCATGCATTGGATCGGACGACCAAACCACCTTGGCACCTTCCCGCTGCACCGCACGAATGAGGGCCGGGAGGTGCTGTTCCACATTCTCGTGGCCCATGCGCGAGATTAGCGTGATACGCCCCGCCTCATTTGCCGGATTGAGAATTTCCAAAAGGCGCAGCAGCGTGTCGGGATCGCTCGTCGGGCCGCATTTAATCCCAATCGGATTATGGATGCCCCGCATGTACTCCACATGGGCCTCTTCCGGGTCTCGGGTACGATCGCCGATCCAGACCATATGCGCCGATGTATCGTACCAATCGCCGGTCAGGCTGTCCTGGCGGGTAAATGCCTCTTCGTACCAGAGCAGCAACGCTTCGTGACTGGTGTAAAAGTCCGTCTCGCGAATTTGCTGCACGGCCTCGCCGGTGATACCGCACGCCTTCAAAAAACCGAGCGCTTCGTCGATCCGCTTAGATAGTTCCTGATATCGTTCGCTGGCCGGGTTGTCGGCAACGAAATCCAAATTCCACTTATGAATTTTGTGAAGATCGGCAAAGCCGCCTTGTGCGAACGCCCGAATGAGATTGAGCGTCGCCGAGGATTGATTGTAGGCCTTCACCATGCGCTTCGGGTCTGGCACCCGGTCATCGGTGGTGAAGTCGATACCATTGATGATGTCCCCGCGATAACTGGGCAGCGTTACATCGCCCTGCACCTCGACCGGTTCGGAACGCGGTTTGGCAAATTGGCCTGCAAGTCGGCCGACCTTGACCACGGGACAACTGGCGCCGAAGGTCAGCACGACCGCCATCTGCAAAAGTACTTTGAAACTGTCACGGATGTTATTGGCGCTAAACTCGGCAAAACTCTCCGCACAATCGCCACCCTGCAGCAGGAAAGCCCGTCCTTCCGCCACTTCGGCCAATTGCCGGCGCAGATTTCGTGCCTCGCCGGCAAAC
>DLVK01000493.1:0-2944 GCA_003444235.1 Rhodospirillaceae bacterium | reverse complement strand
TACATGGTCGGCGGTATCGACGAGGCGATCGACAAAGCCAAGGAAATGGCGGCGGAAGCAGCGTAAATGGCGGATGCACTCAAACTCGAACTGGTTTCGCCGGAACGGCTGATTCTCTCCGAGGAAGTGGAGATGGCGGTGCTGCCCGGCGGCGAAGGCGATTTCGGCGTTCTGGGCGGGCATTCGCCGGTCATCTCTACGCTACGGCCGGGCACGATTTCGGTATTCGAGGCTGGTACGGTAAAGACACGTATTTTCGTTGCGGGCGGGTTTGCCGAGGTTAACTTCGAGGGTTGTACCGTCCTTGCCGAAGAAGCGGAAAATGTAGAGGAAATCGACCGCGACGCGGTTGCCCAAGCCTTATCGGCCGCAGAGGAAGATTTGCGCGATGCCGAGGACGAGGCATCGCGCGAATTGGCGGCGCGCCAAGTCGAAACCGCAAGCGCCAAACTCGAGGCAATCGATAGCCCCGCCTACGCCTAGCTTTCCGCATTTTAGCATTACGCAAAAGGCCGCCTAAAAGGGCGGCCTTACTTGTTTGTAATCAGTGTGAATTTGATCGAAGAGTATTAGGCAATCAAGCTCAACAACTGACCAGGATCGAGCACACCTGCTCCTTCGGACGGAAGCGCAGCGCCTGCTAACGAGGCGGCGTCGATTTCGCCAACGCCGATCGGTTCGCCTCTGAAACGGCTTTCGGGATCGAACACCAGTTCGCCGTCGGTACCTTTGGCGGTGCTTGAGGTCGCGGTGCGATCGGTAAATTCGTTACCTCTTTCGCGTGCTTCCTGCCCTTCCCTAATCTTGCGTTCCTGGATTTCCTGGCGGGCGCGAATAATTTTCGCCTCGGCCTCCGCGGCCACCGCGCGGTCTGCGCTGGATGGTTCCTGCGGCGCCAAGGCTGCGCGTTTGACGATTTGCATCTTGCGGATCGTGGCTTCCGGATTGTTCGGCACCACCGAGGTGTCGATCCGTACCTCGCCGCCGACAGCATAGGATTTCCCGTCGGGTCCGCGCACCGTGCGGTAAGTCGGCGAACTGGCATACTGGCCGCCGGCTATCTGATGTGCGCGTTCGTGTTCGCGAACCTGCCGGTCACGCGCCTGAAGTTCCTTAACCTTGCGTCGCTCGGCTTCGGTTAGGCCGTCGGCACCTTCGGCATCCGGATTAGCTTGCGGTGCTGCTGATTCAACAGCGGGCGTCGAAGCTTCGCCGTCTGCGTTACGCGATTCTTGAGCTAACGTTTGGCTTTCCTGATTTAGTCTGGAGACAGGACGACCCGGGCCAGCGACATCGGCGCGCCGAATTAACGGCGCACTTTCGCGCTCGACCAGCGAGGCACCCTGACCGCTCGGCCCGACGCTGCCGCCGACGCGGGCCAGCCCGGTCGAGTTCAGCGCGACGTTACCGATCGTCAGCGGTGGTGATGCTTCCAAATTTGGAATCATCGGCTCAGTCTTCTCCATCTCGTTGGGCCAAAATCAGGCCCATTTCGTTAACCATAACCACGGATATATTAACCATATCCGCACGCCAAAAATCCCGATATCCCTCTGAAATTTCAGAAAGAAATCGAGTTTTCGTGCCAAAATGACCACGCATAGTAGCGCTGCCATCATGCTAACACACTTTAATATAAGGCATTTTATCTAAATTGTCAAAACGACCGCCTACTTATCCAGCAGTGGTCGAAATACCTCGATGACCTGTTCGTAGACGTCTTTTTTAAACGGCACGATCAGCGTTAACAGTTCATCGACGTTAACCCAACGCCAATCGGAAAATTCGGGATGGTCGGTCTCGAGGTCGATATCGCTATCTTCGCCAAGAAAACGGAGCGCGAACCATTTTTGGGTTTGACCGCGATAACGGCCTTGCCACGCCTGCTGCGACAGCCGATGTGGCAAGTCGTAAGCGAACCATTCAGGGCATTCGGCTAGCAGTTCGGCATTGTTGGTGCCTATTTCCTCGGCCAACTCGCGAAATGCCGCTTCTGTTGGTTCTTCTCCTTCATCGATACCCCCTTGCGGCATTTGCCAATGTTTGCCGGGCATATCAATGCGGTTGGCGACGAAAACTTCGTTCTGGCGGTTTAACAACATAATACCCACGCAAGGTCGATAAGGGCGGGGGTCGTTGCCTGCTTCGGTCATTGCTGGGCTAATTTTACGAGGGCCGAGACTGGCGCTAGCGTCACGCCGCGGTTGCGAACGTCTTTGGCCCAGCGGGCGATTTCTGTGACGCTGACCGGATAGGGCCGGGCAACCGCAACTGCGTGACCCCGGCTTTTGGCGATTTTTTCTGCTTGCGCCAAGCGCGCACGAATGCTTTCGCGCGTGGCAACCCCGTCGAGGTAGAGATCGCGGGCGATCGCCGGCATTTGCACCTTGCGGGCGATACCCATTGCAGAACTGAGCGGATTCTCGCGCACATCCAGCAACATCAAACCACGCGATTTCAATTCGAGGATTACCGGACGAAGTTTATCGGGCTTGACGGTGAATTTGCTGGCCATGAATGTGCTGACACCGACATAGCCGGTTAAGCGGCTCAACACCCAATGGATACGTTGTTTGTTTTGGTCTTCAGGAAGTGAGGTTAACAGCGTGTAGGGTCCGGGGTCGTTAACCGGATAGTCGATTGGCTCCATTGGCAGCCCGACCAGAACCTCGTGTCCGGCTGCCCGACTGATTTTTATCCATTCTTTGAGGCGTCGTGCAAAAGGCGCGAATGCGAGCGAGATCGACCCGGGAAGATTTTGTATTACCGATTCGGTGGCGTTGGCAGACACGCCGAGATCGGTGAAAACGACGGCGATACGAGGACGCTTGTCGAGTTTGCTAAAGGGCCGGGCGTAAACCTGCCAAGCCTGGCGGCCATCTTTGCCGATAATCGGCAGCGGCCCAATCGATGCTTTCTCGACCAGTTGCGGATCGGGGTGAGG
>DLVK01000187.1:0-3297 GCA_003444235.1 Rhodospirillaceae bacterium | reverse complement strand
TGCAGGCACGCGACCCTTAGCGTTTCACTCACCTCATGCCTCCAACATCGGATCCAATTTTGCAGCGGATTCAAGCGCGAACAGATCATCGCAACCGCCGACATGGACATCGTCGATAAAAATTTGCGGAACGGTGCTCGAACCGTTGGCGCGCTGAACCATAATTTGTTTTTGATCCGGCGCCATTACGACATCGATCTCGCTAAACTCGACGCCCTTTTGCGTCAAAAGTCCCTTCGCGCGGTGACAGAAACCGCAAAAGGGACTGGTATAGATTTCTACTTTCGCCACCTTGTCCTTCGCTCTCGAACTTTGATCCAGGAATCTTCAAATGTCTAAGGCTTGCGGCCGTGTCACGCGCCCCAGGGTGATCACATCAACGCCGACCGCACCCTTTCGGCGCAGCACTTTTGCACATTCCTCCACGGTTGCGCCAGTCGTGAACACGTCGTCCACCAACAATATGCGATTGCCTTCAAGTTGTTTTTCCGCTCCTGGCTTTAGCGCGAAAGCGCCCGCCACATTGCGCCTACGCGCGGCTGCGGATTTACCGACCTGTGGCGGTGTCGACCGGCGGCGGCGAAGTAAATCAAGCGCCAATGGGGTGCCTGTCGACCTGGCCACAGCCTGAGCCAAGAGTGCCGCCTGGTTATAGCGACGTCCGATCAGTCGCCAGCGATGGAGTGGGACTGGAACTAGCAAATCGGCATCTTGCAATAAGGGCTCTGCCACGCGCAGGAGCATGCGGCCGAAGGCCGGTGCCCGATCGGTTTGGTCGGCATATTTGAATTGGGTGACGAGGCGACGACTGACATCATCATACTCGAACGCGGCGCGCGCCCGGTCATAGCTCGGCGGTTGCGCCGTACAGGCCGGGCACAAAGTTGCCTCAGCCACCTCGTAGGGGAACGGTGTCCCGCAACACTCGCATCCCGGCGACGAGAGAAAATCGATCGAAGACCAACAGGCCGAACAAATGGCACCAGCCGAATCAATTATATCGCCACAGCAAAGGCACCGCTGGGGCAACAAGGCGTCCAACACCGCTCTCGTCCAACGGGCAGGCAATGAGGATTTTGCCGTCCGGTCTATATCCATGACACGATGGTAGCGTATCGACAGGTTAGGGTGAAAATTTGTCGCCGGCAGAAAAGCGCGGCATAGTGACACCGTGTCCGCACCAACCCGAATATTCGACCGCACACGTCTCGCCAGTCACCGCCGGCGGTCGGCCTCCCTATTCGACCGCTACGATTTTCTTTTCCGCGAAACCGCAAGCCGGCTCCAGGATCGACTTAGAGATGTCGACCGCGATTTCCATGCCGCGCTCGACCTCGGTGCACGCTGTTCGGTACTTGGCGGCAAGGCTCTTGTGACCGCCGACCTCGACCCGGCCCTTCGAGGCAACGCCGATAGATTTGTTACCCTGGATGAAGAATTTCTGCCTATCCGGCCGGGCACGCTCGATCTTGTGGTCAGCAATCTCTGCCTGCATTGGACTAACGATTTGCCGGGCGCGCTCCTGCAAATTCGCCAAGCATTGAAATTGGACGGATTGTTTCTGGCGGCAATGCTCGGTGGCGAAACGTTGAAAGAACTCAGAGCCGCTCTCACGGAGGCCGAACTCGAGCTTACCGGAGGCGCTGCGCCGCGCATCGCCCCTTTCGCGGATATTCGTGACGCGGGCGCGCTCCTACAACGGGCTGGATTTGCTTTGCCGGTCACCGACCTAGATACACTTACCGTCACATACGACAATGCATTCGCGTTGATGGCCGAACTCCGCGGCATGGGCGAAACAAACACACTGGCTGAAACGCCGGCAGGAGTTCCGATGCGGGAGCTTTTTCCGCGTGCGGCGGCAATTTATCAGGACCGTTTTTCGGACGCGGAAGGGCGTATCCCCGCTACATTTCAGATCATTTACCTCCATGGCTGGGCACCTGACTCCTCGCAACAACAGCCCCTCAAGCCGGGCAGTGCGGAAAATCGACTTTCGGACGCGTTGAATTCGCTTGAAATTTCCGCCGGAGAAGAGGCAAAACCGGATAAATAAATCGGTGCATTGACAATGAACGATCAGCAAACGCCACCTCGCCTCGCTATATTCGCCTGTATCGGCGAGGCATATGACTTTATGTGGTCGAACAGGGCCGACTTTTTTCGCATGAGTGCCTTGCCGGTGCTGATCTTGGCGTTCGTTCACACGGTTGCGTTCACGGTCTTTCCCCAAACAACCGATCTTCCGTCGGTGAAAGCGATCGCCACCCGTGAAACCGCGGCTATGTTTCTCTATGCGATGTTCGGCGTCGCCTGGCACCGTCGATTCCTCCGTCATTCGGAGCAGACCACCTTTTGGGAAGCATTGCGCTGGGACGGTCGAAAAACTTTGTTTTTCCTCCGTTTTATACTCGCTGTGGTTTGCGCGACTTTGGCGGCTTTGCCGCCAATCTTGATCTTGATGATCGGCGGGGGTGGTATGACGTTGGTGTCCAGCGCGGCAGGCACCGTCGGAATGGCGCCGGGCCATTTATTAACATTCCTTATTGTGATCGCATTCGCGGTTTGGCTCATCGTATTTACACGTATGTCGATTTGGCTGCCGGCAACCGCGATCGATGAACGCTATAGTTTCGTCGGAGCATGGGGCCTGGGGCGGAACAATAGCTGGACACTTGTCGGCATCACGTTGGGAGCCATGCTGCCGCTGATGTTGATTATTTCCGTTGCGTTGTCATTTGTCGTCTCGATCCTGGTCGGCCTGGGAATCCAGACAAATTTGACCGGACTGTTCCTCGCCGGTTTGGCGCTCGGATTTGCGAAATATCTGGCGCTGGCAGCGGAAATCACCGCTCTATCGGTCGCTTATCAAAAACTTTCGCGCCCGACAGACCCCGGCATGCCTATTTTTCGGACCGATTAGAGAAAATCGCGCAACATCGCGACCAACGGCACGTCCGCCGGCGGCATCGGATAATCGCCGAGACGAGCTGGACGGACCCATTTCAGGGTCTGGCCTTCAAGCGCTTGCGGTATGCCTTGCCACACGCGGCAAAGGTACAGCGGCATCAGCAGATGAAAATCTTCATAGGCGTGACTGGCAAAAGTAAACGGAGCGAGACAACTCGTTTTGGTATCGATACCGAGTTCCTCCTGGAGTTCGCGAACCAGGGCCGTCTCGGGTGTCTCTCCATCTTTCACCTTGCCGCCAGGAAATTCCCACAGGCCCGCCATGCGTTTGCCGTCGGGCCGCTTGGCAATCAAAACGCGGCCATCCGTATCCACGAGCGCGACCGC
>DLVK01000239.1:0-6655 GCA_003444235.1 Rhodospirillaceae bacterium | reverse complement strand
TTCTTCGACCTTTCGAAGATGGGTTCGGATACGACTCACCCGCGCACGATTGCGTTGATTGCGGCGTTCGGCTTGGCGCACGCGTTTGCGTGCGGAGACGGTATGGGCCATGACGAGACCTAAGTCCTGATTACGAAATTTACCATTATGGGCAGCGGCTTATAGACCGCTGTCCGGGTGCCGTCAAGCGCTTCGAGAGGGATGCGACTCCCATAACTTGCGCCAAGGATACCGGTTGCGATTAGCGATGTTTGAAGTCGGGTTTGCGCTTTTCCACGAATGCGGCCATTCCCTCTTTTTGATCTTCGGTGGCAAACAACGAGTGGAACGTGCGGCGTTCGAACAAAAGTCCCTCGGCGAGGGTAGTTTCGAATGCACGGTTGACCGATTCCTTTGCCATCATGGTAATCGGCAGCGACATTGAGGCGATTTTATCGGCAGTCTCGATCGCTTCATCCAGCAATTTGCCGGAATCCACAATGCGGCTGACCAGTCCCGAACGCTCGGCTTCGTCCGCGTCCATCATGCGGCCGGTCAGGCACATATCCATGGCTTTCGCTTTTCCAACCGCGCGCACCAGCCGTTGCGTCCCTCCGGCACCGGGAATGGCGCCGATGGTGATCTCCGGCTGGCCGAATTTGGCGCTTTTATCGGCAAGGATGAAATCGCACATCATGGCAAGCTCGCAGCCGCCCCCAAGCGCGTAGCCCGAAACGGCGGCAACAATCGGTTTGCGGCACGTCGCGACCCGTTCCCAGCCCTTGGTGATGAAATCGCCAAGATAGACGTCCATATAGCTTTTGCTTTGCATCTCCTTGATGTCCGCACCGGCGGCAAAAGCCTTTTCGTTGCCTGTTAGCACCATTGCGCGAATGGCCTCGTCATCTTCAAATTCGTCAAGCGCGTCGACGAGTTCAGCTATTAGGTCTGCGCAAAGCGCGTTCAAGACTTTAGGCCGGTTCAGCGTGATCAGCCCGACCGGGCCCCGGGATTCGGTGATCAGGTATTGGTAAGACATGTATTTCGGTTCCCTTGTGGCGCTATGGGTTTGCGAGTGCCGGCGGCATCCGAACTCGAAAATTTGAAATTCCTATTGATATAGCAGCGAGGATTCTGTTCCACGGTGCGAAAATTTAAAAATTACTTATTTAGGAGTCAGCGTAAATCGCACTACGAGATTTCCGTCCTGACCGGAATAACCAATGCGCAGCTTTTCACCTTCGCGGCTAAACTCCTGATCACTGAGCCGTTCCCAGCCGAGCTGTGGCAATGTTGAGCGGTAGAAGCGGCGAACCGCCGAGCGTGTAACGCTGCCCGCGACAGTCCCTTCGACAATCCGGCCCCCCGGAGTGTCGAAGACAAGATCCTTGTTCTGGACCGGTGACAGCCCCCGCATCACGGGCACGTCGTCGAAGCCGTTCAGAAATTCGCCTGCATTTGCCAGAGTGCCGAACCCGAACACCAGCAAAAACGCTCCGAAAATCCTAATAGTGTTTCGCATAGGTATCGTCATACTTCACCGTTGGCACTTTGCGCAATAGAAGGTCGACCGTCCAGACTGAACGATACGTTTTATAGGACCCGGACACGTCCGATTGCTGCCGGGTTCCGGCAGCGGAGTTCGGCATTCCTCGCCCTCTCTTCCGTAAACCGACCATTGGGTTTGGAAATAGCCTAATTCACCGTCGGTTCCCACGAAATCCCTGAGGCTGGATCCGCCGGCCGCGATAGCGTCGCGCAACACGTCTTTGATTGCCGGTACCAATCGTTCGCATCGCTTGCCAGGAATCGAACGTGCGAGGCGTCGTGGCGAAATTCCGGACTTAAATAGCGCTTCGCAAACATAGATATTGCCGAGTCCGGCAACGACTTTTTGGTCTAAAAGAGCGGCTTTGATCGGGGTTCGCCGCCCATGGAGTTTGTCGTTCAGCATCTCGACATTGAACTCTTCGGACAGTGGTTCGGGCCCCAACTCTCTTAACATGGGGTGGCTATCCAAATTTTCAATCGGAATCAAATCCATAAACCCAAATCGCCTGACGTCGGAAAACCTGATTGTGGTCCCGTTTTCGGCCAGGAATTCAACATGATCGTGGCGTCCTGGGGGAGGAGGGTTTGCGGGAAACAAAATCATCCGCCCCGACATGCCGAGATGAATCATCAGAACTAATCCGCCGTCCAGATGAATCAGGATGAATTTCGCCCGGCGCCTTACCGACTGTACGCGCCGGCCTGTCAGGTCGGTGGTGAAGTTATCGGGAAAGGGAAATCGTAAGTCGGGACGCCGTTGAATAACATTTTCAAGGCGCTGCCCTTCGAGTGCTGGGCGTAAGCCAGCGCAAACGGTTTCCACTTCGGGCAATTCAGGCATGTGCGCTGTTCTAGCAAAGCCCGAGGCGGTGCGCTATCGTCCGCTCATGGTGGGTATTCCGAGCGAAAATAGTTTGCACACGAGCAGCATGAGCACTGAATAACAAACCCATTTTGGTTTTCGTGACGTGGGCGCCGGCGAGAAAAGCCGCATGGTCCGCTCGGTGTTCGATTCGGTGGCGCCGCGCTACGATCTCATGAATGATTTGATGTCCGGTGGCATACATCGGCTCTGGAAGGCCGCACTGATCGATTGGTTGCGTCCCACATCCTCGATGCATCTGTTGGACGTAGCGGGGGGTACCGGGGATCTCGCGTTCCGATATCGTGCGTCCGGCGGTGGGCCGGTCACGATTTGCGACATCAACGAACAAATGCTGAGCCATGGCCGAGACCGTTCGATCGATCGAAACCAATTGACCGGACTCGACTGGTGTGTCGGCGATGGCGAGGCTCTGCCGGTCGCCGACAGGTCGGTAGATGCCTACACGATTGCTTTCGGCCTTAGAAACATTACCCATCCCGAGATCGCACTTGCGGAAGCGCGACGGGTGCTGAAACCGGGCGGACGATTTTTGTGTCTGGAATTCAGCCATGTAACCTTGCCCTGGTTGGCTGGGCTTTATGAGCGTTATTCGTTTCAGGTATTGCCGTTGCTTGGTCGGTGGGTGGCAAAAGATGCGGAGTCCTACCGCTATCTTGCAGAGAGTATCCGCCGTTTCCCGCCGCAATCGGAATTGGCGGCTATGATCCGCGACGCCGGGTTCGATCAGGTTGCTTGGCGTGATTTGACCGGCGGCGTGGTCGCGCTCCATTCCGGCTGGCGTATTTAGCGCCGATTTCGCCCATGCGACGCTCTCTCGTCAATAGCTTTCGACTGCTCCGAATTTTGCGGGTCCTCGGTCGTCACGACGTACTGCCCAAGCCCGACGGGCAAGCATTCGCAATTCGGATTGTATATTCGATATTTCGACGTCAAAACGATGTTGGAGGACTTGGCGTTCGGTTGGCGGGCGCACTGCAGGAACTGGGACCGAGCTTCGTCAAATTCGGGCAATCGCTGGCGGTACGTTCGGATCTGATCGGAGAGCAGGCGGCCGACGACTTGGCCTTGTTGCAGGACCAGATGCCCGCCTTCGAAAGCAGCGAGGCGATCGCCACGGTAGAATCTGAATTAGACAGTAAAATCAGTGATATATATAATAGTTTCGATTCCGAACCGATCGCTGCAGCATCGATCGCGCAAGTACATCTTGCGGAAACCATCGATGGAGAAGCGGTTGCGGTCAAGATATTGCGCCCGGATATAGAAGCCGCTTTTGCCAAAGATCTGGAACTTTTCATCTGGTTGGCGAAGGCGGTCGAATTGCTGGTTCCGAGTTTCGCGCGGTTCAAGCCGCGCGCGGTTGTTGCCCGCTTCGAAGAGATCGTTCGCACCGAATTGGACTTGCGGTTGGAGGCGGCTGCGGCGTCGGAGTTAGCCGCAACGACCGAAAAGGATACGAACTTCAAAGTGCCGAAAGTTGATTGGGCGCGTACCGGCGAACGGGTTCTGACGCTGGAGCGGATCAACGGCATTCGCATCGACGATGTGGGAAAAATCGATAAAACGGGGCTGGATCGCAGGGAAATCCTTAAAAACTCCGCTGGAGCCTTCTTTCAACAGGTATTTCGCGACGGTTTTTTTCACGCCGACATGCATCCCGGCAATATGTTCGTAACCGAGGATGGAACTTTGATGCCCGTGGACTTCGGTATTATGGGCCGTCTCGATCGGTCGACGCGATATTATTTGGCCGACATGCTTATGGCATTCCTGGAGCGGGACTATAAAAAGGTCGCCGACATCCACTTTGATGCAGGGCTCGTTCCGGCAAACCAGTCGCGGGATGCGTTTGCACTATCACTTCGTTCCGTTTCCGAACCGATTTTCGACCGGCCATTGCACGAAGTCTCTATTGCGCGACTTTTGGCGCAGCTTTTCAAAACCGCGGAATCCTTCCGCATGGAAGTGCAGCCGCAATTGCTGTTATTGCAAAAAACAATGTTGGTTGCGGAAGGGGTGGGGCGAAAGCTCGACCCCAACTCGAACATGTGGATGCTGGCAAGGCCTCTGATAGAAGCTTGGATGCGCCGTTATCGAGGCCCGGAAGCCCGCATAATCGAGGGAATCGATAGCCTAACCTCGCTCGCTAGACGTTTGCCAAGGTTGGCGGCACAGGCGGACGAATTGTTGCAACGATTGGCGGAAAAAAACGGTGACGCTCATGAAAAAAACCGGATTTGGCAGTCTATCTTTAGCCCGCCATCGGCGAACAGCGCGGTGATCGTGCTACTAAGTATAATTATAGGAATCTCGATTGGTTACTTCATACTTTAAATTACAAAATCCTATTGAGTAAATATTTATTGATAATATGTAATAAATAATAGCAGCATTTGAATAATAGAATCTCTATTGTCTGCATATGCAGATGTTTATATTCCGGAAAGCTAATCATTATTTTCTCATACTCGCCAATAATGGGACTGGCCGAATTGCTTGCGCCTTCAAAGGTGACAAGGTAGTGTCCAATCACACTCGAACACTGTAAATTAAATCAATCAAATAGCTAACGAGTGAGCACCAGGTGGAATCGAACAAACGCATACTCCTGATCATTTCAGGCGGCATCGCGGCTTATAAGAGCCTCGATTTGATCCGCCGTTTGCGCGAGCGCGGCTACAGGGTCAGGTGTGTTCTGACTGCGAGCGGTGCGGAGTTTGTCACCCCGCTTTCGCTTTCTGCGCTTTCCGAAGACAAAGTCTATGGCGACTTGTTTTCGCTCACCGATGAAGCGGAGATGGGGCATATCCAGCTATCCAGAGATGCGGACCTATTGCTGGTGGTGCCGGCGACGGCAAATATCATGGCAAAGATGGCATCCGGTATTGCCGACGATTTGGCGACGACCGCGCTGTTGGCGACCGACAAGCCTGTGATGGTCGCGCCTGCGATGAATGTTCGTATGTGGGAACATGCGGCAACCCAAGCCAATTTGGAGACACTCGCCGCGCGCGGCGTTTTGCAAGTGGGTCCCGTGGAAGGACCGATGGCTTGCGGCGAATTCGGCGAAGGCCGAATGGCCGATGTCGATGAAATTGTAGCCGCTGTAGAGGGATTTTTTGGCGGCGGTGGTCGGGTGTTGCCTCTTTTGGGGCGCCGGGCACTGGTCACAAGCGGCCCTACCCATGAGCCTATCGATCCGGTCCGCTATATTGCTAATCACTCCTCGGGTAAGCAGGGGCATGCGGTCGCCGTTGCGTTAGCTGCCTTGGGGGCCGAAACCACGCTTGTTTCAGGGCCCGTTTCGTTGCCCGACCCGCAAGGGCTCGAAACCATTCATGTGACGTCGGCGCTGGAAATGATGCAAGCCTGCGAAGCGACGCTACCTGTAGATATAGCGGTCTGTGCCGCGGCAGTTGCCGATTGGCGCGTGGCAGATCTCGCGGATCAGAAAATAAAGAAAACCGGCTCGTCGCCGTCCTCACTTTCGCTCACCGAAAATCCGGATATTTTGGCGACGCTCGCGAGACGCGACGACAATAAACGTCCGTCCTTGGTGGTCGGATTCGCCGCCGAAACGGAAAATGTCGTTGCCAATGCGGTCGAAAAGCGTGAGCGAAAGGGCTGTGATTGGATTTTGGCCAACGACGTTTCGGCCGAAAGTGGGACTTTTGGCGGAGACGACAACGCCCTCCATCTGGTTCAGGCAACTGGCGTTGAGAAATGGGACCGGATGAGCAAAACCGCTGCCGCAAGGCAATTGGCCGGTCGCGTCGCCGAATATTTCGAAGCCGCATGAGCCGCCTTACCGTCGCCATAACGCGCCTTCCTCATGGCGCCGACCTTCCGTTGCCGGAATATGCCACTGCGGACAGCGCCGGCCTTGACCTGTTGGCGGCCATTGATGACGTGCTGATACTTGCGCCTGGCGAGCGGACGTTGGTGCCAAGCGGGCTCGCGATCGCGCTCCCCAGTGGCTACGAAGCGCAGGTTCGCCCGCGCTCGGGTCTTGCCTATAAAAACGGTGTAACCGTGCTCAATTCCCCGGGTACGATTGATGCGGATTACCGAGGCGAGATAGGCGTTATTCTGATCAATCATGGTAACGACGCCTTTGCCATTGAGCGGGGCATGCGCATTGCGCAGATGATTATCGCACCGGTGACCCAGCTCGAATGGGACGAAGTCGAAGAATTACCCGAAACGGTCCGCGGCGCCGGCGGGTTTGGTTCGACTGGG
>DLVK01000074.1:0-11715 GCA_003444235.1 Rhodospirillaceae bacterium | reverse complement strand
CTGAATCAAATGAAGCGGACGGTAAAGCGACCCCATAACCTCACGGGCCGATTCGCTTTCTACGCCGATGACGACCCGGTCCGGACGCATGAAATCTTCAATGGCGGACCCTTCGCGCAGAAATTCCGGATTTGAAACAACGTCAAATTGCGCATCGGGCCGAACCGACTGGATCACCCGTGCAACCTCACGGCCAGTGCCGACTGGTACCGTCGATTTAGTCACAACGACCGTATAATCTTCCATCGCGCGAGCAATATCTTCCGCCGCCGCAAACACGTAGCTCAAATCCGCGTGGCCATCACCCCGTCGGCTTGGCGTACCAACGGCGATAAAAACGGCTTCGGCCTGCTTGACTGCTTGATCGAGGTTGATTGTGAAATGCAGCCGGCCAGCTTCCGCGTTTTTGGCCACAAGCTCCTCGAGACCTGGCTCATAGATGGGAATTTCGCCATTTTCGAGCTTGGCAATTTTTTCCGCATCCAAATCGACGCAAGTAACATCGATACCGAACTCGGAAAAGCACGCCCCGGAAACCAGGCCGACATATCCGGTACCGATCATCGCAATTCGCATCTAATCACTCTTTCCGACAACTTCCGCCACCCTAGAGCCGAACCATAAAAATTCGACCGTGCGAACAAGGAGTCCCTACTTGTAATCGGCTATCACTTGCCTAACCGCGTCTGACATGTCCCCGCGATTAAGTGCAAATGCGAGGTTAGCCTCAAGAAATCCGACCTTATCGCCACAATCGAATCTTTTACCGGCAAACCGAAAGCCGGAAAAAGGTGAATTACCGACCATTTTCGCGAGCGCATCGGTCAATTGAATCTCGCCGCCGGCACCGGCCTGTTTTTCTGCTAGATGATCGAAAACTTCTGGCATCAAAACATAACGGCCAATAATAGAGAGTGTGGACGGCGCTTCCGACGGCTTGGGTTTTTCCACCAAACCCTTTACTTCCACCAAATCACCTTCGTCGGTTTCGATATCCAAAATTCCGTACCGGTCTGTGTGATCCGGCGGCACGTCCATAACAGCGACCACATTTCCTTGGGTATGATCATGGGCGTCGATCAACTGCTTCAGGCAAGGCGTTTCGGCCATTACTAAATCATCCGCCAGCAAAACCGCGAAGGGTTCGTCACCGACATAGTTACGCGCACACCAAACCGCATGGCCCAGACCTAATGGTTCCATTTGACGGGTATAGGCAATTTGACCAGGGTCGGGCATCCAACCGCGAATGGAATCGACCAGGTCGGTCTTGCCGCGGGCGCTCAATGTCTGATCAAGCTCGTAGGAAACATCGAAATGGTCTTCAATCGCGTGCTTGCCGCGTCCGGTGACAAAAATGAATTCCTCAATTCCTGCCGCCGCAGCCTCTTCGACTGCATATTGAATCAAAGGCTTATCGACGACCGGTAACATCTCTTTCGGCAGCGCTTTTGTGGCAGGGAGAAATCGCGTGCCCAAACCACCGACCGGGAACACCGCTTTACGAACTTTTTTTGCCATGGAGATCGTTTCGTCTTCAGAAGTTTGGGTGATTGTTTAGACGGCGCGCCCGCAGACGGCAACCGCTTAAAAGGTATATTTTTACTCTTCAATCAGAATAGCTTTGGCGCGCCGAGCTTTGGCGATAATTTCCTCCGCCTTAGCAGGGTCAGGATGGCCAGTTTCGACCATTTCCTGCACTGCTCGCTCAATCTCACTTTTCGGCGCGCCCGGTTGCAACCCTAACGCCGCATAGGCATCCGCCCGGCTCATGGATTGTTCGAGCAGTGCAGGTCCGTCATGCGGTAATTCTGCTGCGTCCGCGATTTTCGATTTTTCCCGCCATTGAACCCCGTGCATGCGGTCGAGATAGGCTTCCAAGATCGCAGCGCTTTCCGGATCCTCAAGACTTGCCGCTTCATACAGTGTGATCAGTGCGTCGATGGAGAGTTCGGACAAAAGTTTGCCTGCTTGGGGGCCCTGCAATACCCGACCATCCATATCACCGGTGTCGCGGTTCAGATAAACGACGACAAAATCGGTTCGACGGTCGATATGTTGCCCTTTAGCCGGCCCCCTTAGATCGGCCGCCTGTCGGTTAAGCGCACGCAGCCGCCCCATCCATGGCAACAATCCGAGCAGGACAAGCCACAACATACCGAGTCTTCCCGATGCAATCGCAAGACCGATCACTACCAGCGCGAATATGATACCCAATACTCGCAATACTTTGAGGACGTCCCTCGGTTCCGCGGTCACGTACCAACGCGCGAGAAGCAAAAATAAGCCGAGCAGAAGAACCCCTGCCAAAACCCATGTCATGCGGCACGCCCTCCTTCGTCCTCATTTCTTTCGACTGTCTCCGGCAATCCAATTGCTTCCAACATCATGCGCACTTCTTGGCGCGCGACCAGATGGGACATATTAAGGCGAACACCGGCCTCGGGGTCGCGCAAATCCAACAAGGTCAGCCCTTTGAGAAACAGTTCGCGAAAAATCATTCGCTCGCTGAAACCAGGCGCGATTCGAAAGCCGATGCGCTTCGACAGCGCGTTCAGTGCCTCATCCACCGCCCGCCTGTTTCGGGAATCAAGCGTACTCAAGCGATTGCGCGCGACGATCCAGTCGATGCTTCCGCCATCGCGCTGAATGCGATTTTTGCGATTTTCCCAAACCATCTCCGCATAGCGGCTGGGTCTCAATATTCTTAACGTATCTGGCTCGACCTTCGCCAAAACGTCGAGATCGATAAAACTGTCATTCATCGGCGTAATAAGCGTATCCGCATAACTATGAGCCCGGCGCGACAGGTTATTGTCACCGCCCGGTGTATCGATAACGATGAAATCGTTTTTCTCGCCAAGAAACCGCAAGCACTCGTCGACCGCTGCTTCGTCTTCCTGCAATGCCAATTCTCGGGTCGAAGCGGTACTGGACTGCAACACCCGATGCTCGGGCAAGGGCAACCCGATGCCCTGAGATTCCATATTGTCGCGCCGATTATTAATGTAGTGGGTCAGGGTCGCCTGCGGCGCATCGAGATCGATCGAACCGACGAGATAGCCTGCATGCAATAAGCCCGCGATGAGGTGCATACTCGTGGTGGACTTGCCGGTTCCGCCTTTGACGTTACCAACGACGATTATCTGAACGGGTGACTGTTCTTCAGTCATACGGCGCGTATCCAAATTACCCGAAGATGAAACGCCGCTCCTCCAAATGGCGACGCGGCGGGACCAGATAGCACATTTATACCGATTCCTACCAAAAAGGCAGTATTCGCCGGGCTCATTCGAAAAAGTTGAACGCCAGCGCCCAAGACAGATTCGGATTGGACTGCGACCTACCCGACAATTTGGATATAACAACAATGATGCGGAAAAGGTGAGTTGAGAATCACGTCGTGTTTATGTCCGACAAATTCCGACAATTTTGGCTTTTCGGTGTGTGCATTCTGCTACTCGCAGCGGGGTGCCAAACCGACGAATCGGATCTGCCGCCGGGCCAAGCTGTTTGGGTCGATCCGAAAGATTCTCGGCTAATTCTTAATATGCCCGAATTGGCTCGCGCCCAATTGCGAATTCGACGCTACCGCGAAAAGACCGGTCGACTAGTCGAAGAAGTTGCCGAATGGTACGGCCTCGAAGGACGAAATATTATTGCTGGTTTGGTATTAAGTGAATCCAACGAAGGCCCACCGTTGACAGACCCTCAAGATCCAAACGAGGTCGCAGCAAGCTGGGCTGCTTTTCAAAAACAAAAACCCGCTTATGGAGGGCTCGAACAATCGGCCAATATTCTAGGTCCGGTCCTGTGGCGGAGAGCCAGCATCGGCACCCGTGCCTGCGTCGTCTTTTTACAGCGATGGTCGGTAGTTGGTCGCCAACGCTTATCCGCACCAATCACCAGCCTTTCCGGATACTATTGCAATGCGCCAGGTGAAGTGTTCACGCCGGCTTTGGCCGAAAGGGTTGTAAAGTCGCTTGGGCTCGGCCTACAACCGCTACCGCCACTTCCGGGCCTACAACCGCCGCCAATTCGATAGGAATTTGCCAAAATGAAACTTTTCGACCTTGCCGGAAAAACCGCACTCGTCACCGGGTCAACAAAGGGCATCGGCCGTGCGATCGTGAATCGATTGGCCGAACACGGTGCCAATGTCGTGGTTTCATCCAGAAAAGCAGAGGTTTGTGACGAAGTCGCCGCTGAGGTTAACGAGACCTGGGCAACCGGTGAGGCCCGCGCGGCAGCAATTCCCTGCAATATTCAGCATAAGGATCAATTGCAAACCCTCGTTGACGGGACACTGGAAACCTTCGGCGCAATCGATATTTTGGTCTGCAATGCAGCGGTAAATCCGTATTTCGGCCCGTCGAAAGACACGCCGGATGACGCCTTCGACCGCACTATGGAATCAAACGTGCGAAGTAATTTTTGGCTCTGCAACATGGTCCTGCCGCAAATGATCGAACGCGAAGGAGGCTCGATTACGTTGATATCTTCGATCGGCGGCATTCGCGGCCGGCCATTGTTGGGCATTTATGGGATATCGAAAGCGGCAGATATGCAGATCGCCCGCAATCTCGCGGTCGAATATGGGCCACAGAATATTCGCGTCAATTGCATCGCTCCCGGGCTCATCCGCACGGACTTTGCTCGCGCGCTTTGGGAAAATCCCGATATTCTAAAAGAACGTACGGCCACGACCCCCCTCCGCCGCATCGGCGAACCCGATGAAGTTGCCGGTGCCGTGGTTTTCCTCGCATCGGACGCGGGCAGTTTTATTACCGGAGAGACACTCGTCATCGATGGCGGCGTCACAATCATCTAGCCGTGCGGCGACGGTAAGGCGACGATTCAAATTTCCCAGACAGCGGATCGGCGTTCCTTGCCATTGTATGGAATATTTTTACGCCGCCTGCATGGCCCAAAATAACGCTCGGAGCGAACGAAAGGCCGTGGCTTGTCGAATATATAGTCCATTCGAGATGACAGGGCTTTGAGGCTCATAGGCCGTGCCACCATTTCGTTAACACCTGCATCCCGTGCCTGAGTAACAACATTGGGGTCCGCATTTTCCACGGTCATTATCAACGGCAAGAACGGGTTATTGCTTTCGGGGTCGCGGCGAATTTTTGTAACCAAATCGATGGCCTCAGCCGGATGATCGACCCACTCCACTATTCCTAGATCATAAGGATGGCACTGGGCCATTTCGTACGCTTCTTTGGGCGAGACACACTCTTGGATCGACTTGATATCGAAAGCATCCAGCACATTTCGCAAAATCCGGCCCGCGTGCGGATTGTCCGCGAGATGCAGAATGCGTAACTGATCGTAGGCTTTCGGCACCCTCTGCTCCCCAACATGCCGCGCCCAGCTCTAATGCGCCGGAGAATCACGGCTGCGCCTAGCCGGTATTATACAGTCTGCAAATGGGACGCGAATGAAGAATCTTAGCTGTCTGACAAAAAGTCGTGGAAAACCCCAAAATACGCCGCTATTTCCGGAACGATGCGTCGTATCGCGAGCAATTAATACAGCCGGTGGTGTAGGTGGATAGCGAGCGGGAGAAATTTTAACAGCCAACGGACGACATCAACTTCTCGAGTCGTGCCACTTCGACACCGTCGTTTGTTTCGAACCATGATGCAATTTTGCTGGGACCCGACGGACCGGTTAAAAAAATTTCTTGGTCGGAATCGCCGACAACAAGCATGGCACCCTAACATTCGATGCGAGAAAACATCACGATAGTAAGCCTCATAGGGTTCTTTCTTATTTAATATTATTATGATTACTTAATTTATAAAAATTATATTTATTTTTTATTGATATATATATTAATAACTAATATATTTATGATCACTTATTAAGTATTATCCAATTATATTATTCTCGTTTAATGCTGTGTTACTTTTTGCTTGCAGCTAACAAAACTGTTGCTGCCGGCGCGGTCACGACTAAAGTCGCGCCATGTGCGGAATTGCTGGATTGATCGAAGACGCCGGCCAAGGCAATCAGGAAAGGCTCGAGTTCCAAGCCGAGGCGATGGCGAATGCGTTGCACCATCGCGGGCCCGATAGCGCCGGCGTTTGGGCCGATGGCACCACCGGCGCGGCACTCGGTTTTCGCCGTCTATCGATTATCGATCTGAGCGTCGCCGGAGACCAACCGATGCGCTCGGATGACGGCCGTTACGCGATCACATTTAACGGCGAGATTTATAACTTTGCCGCAATTCGCAGTGTCCTTTCTAGCCACGGCGTACGATTTCGTAGCCAATCGGATACCGAGGTACTGCTCAAAGCTTGCATTCACTGGGGTGTCGAACGCGCTGTCGGTGACATGGTCGGCATGTTTGCATTCGCGCTTTGGGACAATCAGGAACGCAAACTGTGGGTGGTTCGCGACCGTTTGGGCATCAAGCCGGTATATTTCGGTCGAGCAGGAGACCGTTTCGTATTTGCATCGGAGTTGAAAGCGTTAAGAACGCTCGACGACTGGTCACCCGAAATCGATCGTGACGCGTTTAGCCTTTTTACCCAATTCAACTACGTTCCCGCTCCGCAGACGATATATAAGGGAATAAGCAAACTCGAACCCGGCTGCATGCTCGAATATAAGGCGGGCGGTACCCCGAAAATTTCTCGTTACTGGAACATTCGCAGCCAATTCCAACAGCCTCTGCTGGACATCGGCGAACGTGAAGCTGTGTGGCAAATCGACAAGCTATTGTCCGATGCGGTGGCGCAGCGTTTGGTCTCCGACGTACCGTTAGGTGCATTGCTTTCCGGAGGAATCGATTCATCGACAGTGGTTGCATTGATGAACCGGTCAACCCAAAGCAGCGTGCGCACCTTTACCATTGGATTTGGCGACAAGGGGTATGACGAAGCGGGAACCGCAAAACAGATAGCAAATCATATCGGCACCGATCACACCGAAATGACGTTGGCGCCTAAAGCCGCCCTCGACCTGATCGCGAATATGCCCGAAACATATGACGAGCCTTTCGCGGATTCTTCAGCTTTACCGACCTATCTGGTTTCCCAACTGGCGCGCCAACACGTCACCGTGGCGCTTTCCGGCGATGGGGGCGATGAAATTTTTTATGGCTACAACCGCTATACCGCCGCGCCAGCGATTTGGCGTCGAACAAGCTGGCTGCCCCAATTTCTACGTTGCATAGGGGGATGCGCGATAAAAACCATCAATCCCACTCTTTGGGATCGTTTAGCGCACATGATTCCCGAAGCTCGCCGCCCTCGCACCCCTGGGATTAAGATGCATAAAGTCGGCGATATCCTGGGCCAAGCGACGGAAAAGGATGCCTATCGCAGTCTGGTTAGCCATTGGTCCGGCCGGAGCCTAATAAAAAACGGCCGGCAGGATGAAATCTCGTCATGGCCCGATGGCCTACCTAACGATTTTGCCGCAAAAATGGCCCTTCAAGACACCTGCACCTATTTGCCGGACGATATTCTTGCCAAAGTCGACCGGTCGAGTATGGCGGTTGGCCTCGAAGTGCGTGTACCCCTACTCGATCACCGAATCGTAGAGCTAATGGCAAGGCTGCCCACCGAGCTCAAACTGAAAGACGGAACACCGAAATACCTGTTACGCCAGGTACTTCGCCAATACGTTCCGGAAACACTTTTCGAACGACCGAAAATGGGCTTCGCCGTCCCTCTCGATCAATGGCTTAGGGGGCCCCTTCGCGACTGGGCGGAAGACCTGCTAGATGAACGCCGTCTTGCCGACGAGGGTTGGTTTGAGCCGAAACGCGTGCGCCGTCTCTGGCGCCGGCACTTGAAGGGCGCTGGCAACAACCAAGAGACACTTTGGGGCGTCCTTATGGCGCAGGCTTGGTTGGGCCGTTGGGCGTGAGCGACCAAACGATGCCTCTTCGAGACAAAAAAATTCTCTTCGTCGTCAGCGAAGATTGGTATTTTTGCTCCCATCGACTGGAGTTGGGAGCAGCTCTGGTGGCGGCCGGTGCCAAAGTCGCTGTTGCAACCCGTCTCGACAAAGATCGCGACACCATCATCCGCGCCGGCATTCGCGTCATCCCGTTCAACCTGGCACGCAGCGGCCGAAACCCTTTTCGCGACATAGCCAGTATTTTCCGTCTGATCTCAATCTATATTCGCGAGCGACCGGACTTGGTTCACCATGTGGCATTGAAGCCCACTCTCTATGGTGCTTTCGCCGCGTGGCTCACAAGAGTACCCGCGGTCGTCAACGCCCTGGGCGGTATGGGATTCGTCTTTATTTCGGAAAGCCTGTTCGCGCGCGCGGTCCGTAAAACGACTGCGCTCGCCTTCAAATTCCTGATGAATCGCAAAAACAGTCGCACAATCCTACAGAATCCCGACGATATCGCGCTTTACCGCGACCGGATTGGTGTCGTCGAAAGCCAACTCGCGTTAATCAAAGGTTCCGGCGTCGATCTCGCCACTTTTAAGGTAGCGCCCGAAAAAGACGGGAAACCAACCGCTGTCTGTGTTTCCCGCATGCTTTGGGATAAAGGCATCGGCGAGTTGGTGTATGCAGCTCGGATTCTGAAAGAACGGGGTGCACCAGTTAAAGTACGACTGGTCGGACCGACCGACGCCAATCCCGCATCAATTCCACCGGAAACGCTCGAGTCCTGGCACAAGCAAGGCATTGTTGAAGTCGCCGGCCCAAAAACCGATATCGCCGCCGAATACCGCAACGCCCACATCGCCGTGCTGCCCTCCTATCGCGAGGGCTTACCCAAATCCTTGCTCGAAGCGGCTGCCAGCGGACGTGCCATGGTAGCCAGCGACGTGCCCGGCTGCCGCGAAGTTTGCCGCAACGGCAAAACCGGATTGCTGGTGCCGGTGAATAGTGTCGAGCCCTTATCCGATGCGCTGGAGCGCCTTGCAACCGATGGCAGCTTGCGCCAAAAACTAGGCGCCGAAGCACGACGGGTGGCAGAACGTGAATTCGGTGTCGAAGCGGTGATCTCCGCAACATTGGATCTTTACACCGAAATCCTGAAATAGCCCGAAAGCGATAAAAATGAGCGCGGATAAAAAGAATATCAAGAACTGGCAGCGCGCAATTGCCGGGCTCGGTATAGCCATCGGAGTGCTCCTTTTTCTGCTGCCGACACCGGATTCTTGGCCACCGCGCGCATTGCCGGCGCTGGGTCTCGTCGCCATTGCGGTGGGATTTTGGGCAACGGAAACGATCCCGGTGCATCTCACCAGCTTTATATTTTTCTTTCTTGCATTGGTCCTGGCGATCGCGCCAGCGCCCGTGGTTTTTTCCGGTTTTCATTCCGGTGCGGTTTGGTTGGTTTTCGCCGGCGTCGTAATCGGCATTGCGATGCAGCAAACAGGGCTCGGCACTCAAATTGCCGAGGCAATAATCACCCGCTTCGGCCGTTCGTATGGTGGGTTGGTCGTCGGAATCGGCCTTACCGGATTTGCCACTGCCTTTTTCATGCCGTCGGCCATGGGCCGCATCGTCATCATGACACCGATCATCGCCGCGATTGCGGACCGACTGGGCTACGGATCGGAGAGTAAAGGCCGCGCGGGACTAATTCTCGCATTTTGTTTTTGCACCGTCGTGCCAGCGATGGGATTGCTGCCAGCGACGGTGCCAAATGTGGTGTTCGCCGGCGCGGTGGAGAGTATTCATGGCATCACCGTCCGATATACGGATTTTATGGCCCTGCATCTGACCGTTGCCGGTTCCCTCAGCCTGGTCGTGTTGTTGCTTTTGTCCTGGCTATTGTTTCGGGAACCCCTCCCCGACGGCGCCAAGCCAGTCGATGAAACCGGCCCAATGGCACTAACCGGAGAGCAGAAACGTCTTGCCTTCATCCTCGCGATCACCTTGGGCTTCTGGGTTACCGACAAAATTCACGGCGTCGCACCGGCTTGGGTCGGCCTTGGCGCGGCAATTGCCTGCTTGCTGCCGATCATGCGCATGGTTCCAGCGAAAGCGCTGGTCGATAAGGCCAACTATGGGCCATGGTTTTTTGTCGCCGGTATTATCGGCCTTGGCGCTGTTGTCGCGGAGACCGGGCTCGGCAAGGTGCTCGGTGGTCTGTTGATCGAGGTGGTTGGCTTCGCGCCCGGCGCCGATGCTTTCAGCTTCGGTGCGTTGATGCTGCTCGGGGGGCTGATCATGCTCGGGCTTAACGTTGCGGGCGTGCCGGCAGTACTTACACCGCTCGCAACCGACATCATGCAGGCAACGGGCTGGCCTCTGGAAACGGTTCTAATGAGCCAGATCAATAGCTTCTTTATGGTGTTTATCCCCTTTCAGGTCGCCCCCATCCTTACCGGAATGATGATCGGCGGGGTCGCCATGCGGTTCGGCCTGCGCATGTGCGTCACTTATTCGATGATTTACCTTTTTGTGATCGCACCCATTAATTTCCTCTGGTGGCGCTCGCTCGGCATGTTCGGATCGTAAGCCCTCTTTGAGGACCGAGCCGAAGCTGCTACATCAACGCCAAATTCAAATCCGCTTCGAGGGAGGTTGCGTTATGCCCCATTTCAAGTCGCTGCCGGACAATGCCGGTCCCGGCCAAGTGTTCGCCAAATATCACGATATCTATGGCCACTGGGCAAAAATGGGCCAGGAGATGATGAACGGCCCGTCGATTTTCTCGCCGGGCGAGCGCGAGTTGATTGCCGCCTACACGGTCTATTGCGCCGGCACCGAATACGCCATGGTCGCCCATTCGGCCGCCGCCTACGCATGGGGCATCGAAGAAGGTCTGTTGGACAAACTCGCCGCCGACCCGACCTCCGATGCGATCGATGCAAAATGGCATCCGATTTTGGCGATGATTAAAAAACTGACCGTCACCCCCAATGACGTTACCCAGGCGGATGCGGATGCGGTGTATGAAGCGGGCTGGGACGAAGATGCCCTGCATCACGTCATTGCGGTTACCGCAAGGATGAATTTCATGATCCGCCTGATCGGCGGTTTCGGATTCACGCCGATGACGCCCGAGGTCGCCAAACAGCGCGCCGAAGAGCGGGTCGAAAAGGGCTATGTCGGGCTCTATCCCGATTTGGAGAAGAAGGGCTAAGCAAGCTCGGCTTTATAACGGCTTCACCAGATAGGCGAGGCCGTATTTGGTCGCCCGCACCGGGCAATAGAAATCATTGTCCTCCACAAAGCGGTCCGCGAGAAAGCGGTGCACCGCATTGGTGCAACCGGACCAATCGTAATAGTCGTCGATCAGCACGAGCCCGCCCGGCACGATTCGATCCCAAAGGGTCTCGAAGCACTGCATCGTCGAATCGAACCAATCTCCGTCAAGACGTAGAACCGCGATGCGCCCGTCGGCGGGAAAAGCGCCAAGCGTATCTTCGAACCAGCCTTTATGGACCGATGTCGTCACGCCCGAGGGTTCGAAGCTTTTTAGATCTGCCAGAAATTGATCGTGATCGGCGGAGTTGTCATCGAACCATAATTCGCCGTTCCTCTGCTGGCTGAGCGCGTTTTCACCGTCCTTTGCCGTGGCTTCGGGCAGGCCTTCGAAACTATCGAAGAAATGAAAGCCGGTAACGCCGTAACGCGGCAAGAGCTGCATCATTGCGAACGACATGCCGCCCCGCCAGACCCCGCATTCCACATAATCGCCGGAAAGCTTTTGCTTTCGCACATGGCGTTCGGCAATCAATAGATTGTCTTCGAAACGGCCATAGGTGGCGA
>DLVK01000258.1:1294-5549 GCA_003444235.1 Rhodospirillaceae bacterium | reverse complement strand
AACAGGGCTCGTCGGCGTGATAATGCAGATCGCAGCCGACGAATTCGACACTGTCGGACATCATCCTCCCCTTTCTTTCGGCCAAGCTAGCGGAGCCATGGGGGCGGAGCAAGGCGTCGCGGCTATTTACCGAGGGCGTCGATTTCCTTTTGCAGGTCTCCGCGCTCTTTGGCGCCGGGAGGCAAGAGATCGAGCGCTTTCGACATGAGTGCCTTCCCTTCATCGATGCGGCCCGCCGCCGCTTCCGCACGGCCCACCAGGAACAACGCCTCGAGGTTGTTCGGCTCTAACGCCAGCACGCGGCGCATTATTGCGACCGATTCCGGCGTTTGCCGATTTTTCGCAGCGGTTCGCAGTGCCCGACCGTAGAGCAACAAGATATCGATGTTTTTCGGCGCCAGCTTGCTCGCTTTTTTCAGCACCTCGGTTTGTTTGTCGGTTTGCCCTAGCACACGGTAGGCATTTGCGAGGCGAATCCATCCGTTAAGATCATTTGGAGTCTCTTTTAAGCGATCCGCCAACCGTTGAACCATTGATTGGATCATTTGTTTGCGGTCTTCGGCAGACATTTGGGCTGCGGCGCGCATATCCTCTTCGGTTGGGCCGGGAGAGGGGCTTGTATCCTTTCCGGCATTTTGCGGCGGGACGATCGGTGGGGCGCCGATCTTTTCGGCGATTTTGTTCGCCTGGGCGATCAAGATCGGTAGATAAGCTGCGCTGGCCGGCGTTTCTGCGATCAGATTCCGTAGGTCGGCAAGGGCTTTTTTCTCTTTACCGGCAGCAGAATCGGCGAGGGCGAGATAGTAGCGTGCCCGCGGTTCCTTGGGTTCCATTTCCAATACCGCTTGGAATGCGGCCCGAGCGGCCGGAGTCACCACGTTTCCGGCGGCAAAAAAGAGTGTTTCACCATAGGCGGAACGTAAGTTCGTATTACCGCTATCGAGGCCCAGCGCTTTCTCGAATGCCGGCACTGCCTTTTGATAGCGCCCCAGGGTCAAATAGGACCGCGCCAGTAAAGCCCAGCCTTCCGCATTGTCCGGGTTTTCCGCAAGCTGCTGCGCCAACCGCTGAATCATCACGTCAGCGTTGGCGCTTCCGTCGGCGCCGGCGTTTTGCTTGGCCTGCTGACGTTCGGCGAAAGGTTGGCCGCTCAGTTCCGGCTGGCCTCGAAAGCCGTAAAAGCCGAGTGCGATTGCAGGAATCAAGATTACCGTTGCGATGATAATCTTGTATGCAGCGCCGGGTGGTGCTTGTGTCTCGGTCGTAGCGTCGGCAACCCGGTCTGCCGCAAGCAGACGGCGGGCGATCTCGGTTCGGCTCGCTCGCGCTTCGGCCTTGCTAATTCTGCCGTCCGCCAAATCGCGGTCCAGTTCGGCGAGCTGGGCCTTGTAGACCTCCTGATCATATTCCGCCGCGTTGGTGCTTTCCGTCGGGCGCCGGGTCAATGGCCACAAAACCGCACCAAGCCCGATCCCCATCAGCACCATCACGGTGACCCAGAACGCCATGGTCAGTCTTTCTCCCCAATAAGGGATGCGATCCGCTTCTCCTCATCCTTACTGAGTTCAGGGTTTTTACTGGGTGTATTGCTTGCGGATTGTCGTCGCAAAAAGACGAAAATGCAGACGATGCCCGCCAGCAAAATAATTATTGGCCCGAACCAAAGGAGATAGGTGTCGGATTTGACCGGCGGTCGCAATAAGATGAACTCGCCATAGCGGGCAACCAGGTAGTCCTTGATGTCTTTGTCCGAGGCTCCGGCTTTCAGCTTTTCGCGCACCAGTTTGCGCAGGTCCTTGGCGAGGTCCGCGTCCGAATCGTCGATCGATTGGTTTTGGCAAACCAAACAGCGAATTTCCACCGACAAGGCCCGTGCCCGTCCTTCGAGCGCCGGGTCCGCGAGCACCTCGTCCGGATTTACCGCAGCCGCGGGCCCCGCCAGCAGTGTTAACAGGAGACCAACTATGGCGGTTAATTTCATGACGCTTCCGCTTTGAGCTTTTGCACCACCGGCAATAATTCTTGTTGCCAAATTTGCGGGTAGATCGGCCCCACATACTTGAACCTTATGCGGCCGGCACGATCGATTATGTAGGTCTCCGGCGCGCCGTACACGCCCCATTCGACACCCGCTTTATTGTCCGGGTCATGTCCAATGCGGGAGTAGGGGTTGCCGTGTTTCGCCAGCCAGCGCAGCGTATTTTCCCGCTTGTCTTTCCACGCGATACCGTGGATCGGTAGCAGCCTCTCTTTCTGCAATTTCATCCAAAACGGATGCTCGACCAAACAAGGAACGCACCAGGACGCGAAGACATTCACAATTGCCACTTCGCCCTTGAGGTCACCGGTGGCGAGGCCTTGTTTCCCGGGGTGCAGCGCCGGTAAAGAAAACTCGGGAGCCGGTTTGTCGACCAAAGCGGACGGGATCACGCTCGGGTCTTTTGTCAAACCGAGGCCGAAATAGACCGCAAGCCAAAGGAACAAGAGCAGCGGAAGAAGGAACAGCAGTCTGCGCATGATTAGGTCACTCCGCCGGCGCGAGTTCGCTTGCGCGCCTATTGGGTGCGCCAACTCGCAAACGCCGGTCGGTGAGCGACACGAAGCCGCCCAACACCATGATTGCCGCGCCCATCCAAATCCAGCCGACCATAGGCATGAAATAAAGCCGCACCGTTTGTCCGCCTTGCTCCGACCCTTCGCCGATTACCACATAAAGATCGCCCAGCCAGCTACTTTGGATTGCCGCTTCGGTGGTTTCCTGGCCCCCTACGATATAGCGCCGCTTTTCGGCAAAAAGCTTGAACGGTTTGTCGTACCCTTTGCGTCCGGTAAACAGGCCGCGGCGCGCGATGTAGTTGGGACCGCGAGTATCCTGTACGCCATCGAAGATCACTTTAAAGCCGGCAATCTCGACCTTCTGGTTCGCTTTCATGACGAGAATTTTTTCTTCCTGCCAAAGCGAAATGGCGGTCGCGCCAACGATAAAGATAGCCAGTCCGAAGTGAGCCAGCGTCATGCCCAAGGCGCTGCGCGGCAGGCCGACGAGGCGCCGCCATGAGTTGCTCAGGGGCATGCGACCAAGGCCGGTGCGGCCCGCGAGTTCGGTGACCACTCCGCCTGCGAGCCATAGGGCGATTGCGATACCGAATGCTCCCCAAACGGCATTTTCACCGGCCGCCCAGGCGACCAGGATGAACATTGCGACCGCCACCCCGGCCGTCGCCTTTAGCCGTCCCAAGGCGCCCGCAAGATCGCCCCGCTTCCAGCCTAATAACGGCCCGACGGCCAGCGCTGCGACCAGTGGTGTCATCAAGGGTATGAATGTGGCGTTGAAATAGGGCGGGCCGACGGAAATCTTGGATCCGTTGAACGCTTCCAGCACCAGCGGATAGAGCGTGCCGAGGAAGACTGTCGCCGCCGCTGTCGTTAGCAACAGATTGTTGAGCAGCAAGGCGCCTTCGCGGCTGATCGGTTGGAACATCCCGCCGCCCTGCAGCTTCGGTGCGCGCCAGGCATACAGCGCAAGGCCACCTCCGATCGCAACGCAGAGAAGCCCTAAGATAAACACACCGCGGTCGGGGTCCGTTGCGAAGGCATGGACTGACGTCAGCACGCCCGAACGAACCAGGAATGTGCCGATCAAGCTCAGTGCGAAGGTCAGGATCGCCAAAAGAATAGTCCAGCTCTTCAGGCTGTCACGTTTCTCCACCACGATCGAGCTGTGCAAAAGCGCAGTACCGACCAGCCAAGGCATGAAGGATGCGTTTTCGACCGGGTCCCAATACCACCAGCCGCCCCAACCGAGCTCGTAATAGGCCCACCAGCTTCCGAGCGCGATGCCGCCGGTCAGGAACGACCAGGCAAGGAGTGTCCAGGGTCTCACCCATCGCGCCCAGGCCGCGTCCACCTTTCCCTCTATCAACGCCGCGATGGCGAAGGAAAAAGCGATGGAAAATCCCACATAGCCGACATAGAGCATTGGCGGGTGTATCGCGAGACCGGGGTCTTGCAACAGCGGATTGAGATCGTGGCCGTCAACCGGCGCCGGGACCACCCGCTCGAACGGGTTGGAGGTCAGCAGAATGAAGGCGACGAAACCGATGCCGATCAGCGCCTGCACTGCCAAAACCCGGGCCCGCAGCGAAGGGGGAAGATTGCGGCCGAAGAGCGCGACCGCCGCGCCGAACAGGGCCAGCACCAGCACCCAAAGCACCATCGAGCCTTCGTGATTTCCCCAAACGCCGGAAATTTTATA
>DLVK01000258.1:621-996 GCA_003444235.1 Rhodospirillaceae bacterium | reverse complement strand
TCCCCAAACGCCGGAAATTTTATAGATCATCGGTTTTAGCGAATGCGAGTTCTCGACCACGTTGCGAACCGAAAAGTCACTGGTCACGAAGGCATGGGTGAGGGCTGCGAATGCGAGCGCGATCAGGAAAAACTGCATCAGCGCCGAGGCGCGCGCGGCACCGATCCAATCGTTTCGTTGCGCCGCCGCGCCGGCGAAACCGAAGGCAGATTGCGCGATCGCAAAGGCCAGCGCCAGCGTCAGTGCGAAATGTCCCACCTCCGCGATCATTTTTCTGGGCTACCCGGTTTTTGCGGCGCCATCTTTTCTTTCCAATGGCCGGATTTCTTCAAGGCGTCGGCGACTTCGCGTGGCATGTAATTCTCATCATGCTTG
>DLVK01000258.1:0-314 GCA_003444235.1 Rhodospirillaceae bacterium | reverse complement strand
CATGTAATTCTCATCATGCTTGGCAAGCACTTCAGCCGCGATGAATGTGCCATTCGGCTGTAACGTACCTTCCGCAACTATTCCTTGGCCCTCGCGGAACAGGTCGGGCAGGATACCGCGATAAGACGTGACGATTTTGTTGTTCCCGTCGGTGACGGTGAATTTGTGGACCGCGCCGCTTTCAAGCTTTTTCCAACTACCGGCTTCCACCAAACCGCCGATGCGAATCCGCTGGCCGGCGGGTACCGATTTTTCCTTAATATCGGTTGGGCTGTGAAAGAAAACGATACTGTCTTCGAGCGCGTTTAGAACCA
>DLVK01000390.1:0-6290 GCA_003444235.1 Rhodospirillaceae bacterium | reverse complement strand
AAGCGGATATCGTTACCGAAAGTTTCCGGCCCGGCGTAATCAAGCGCCTTGGCCTCGACTATGAGACCATCAAGGCCATTAACCCAAATGTAATTTATCTCTCGGTCTCGGGATTCGGCCAATCCGGTCCCCACGCCCAGCGCGCGGCGATGGATCTGATCCTGCAAGCCTTCACCGGATTGATGTCGATAACAGTGGACGCAGACCGACGACCGATCAGGATCGGCATTGCCATGGTCGACTACGTGACCGGGCTCTACGCACTGCAGGCAACGATGGCCGCGATCATCGCGCGGTCCCAAGGTGCGGGAGCCAAGCATATCGATGTCAGCCTAATGCAGGCGGCGTTGTCGCCGCAGGCGGCTCAACTGATCCGCCAACATGTTACCGGCAGCCAACCACACGCGTTCGGCATGCCGGTTGGCACCTTTCCGACCAAAGACGGCTATATCACCTTGTCAGGCGCTAAGCCGGAGCATTTCACTCAAACCTGTGACCTGCTCGGCCGCGACGACATCAAGAACCATCCCGACTTTGATACCCATCAAAAGCGCATCGCCAACGCCAATAATATTAACGCAATGCTCCAGGACTCTTTGGATCAGAAAACGAGTGACGAATGGGTCGCCGCGTTTAACGATATCGGGCTGATGTGCGCCAAGGTGAACGATTATGACGACGTGCTACAGGACGAGCATTGTAACGCGGTGGGCAGTTTCGCCTGGGTCGATCAGCACGGAGTCGGAGAAATCCCCGTCGTCAATCCGCCGGGCGTGGCACCCCTGGCCAAGGGCGATCCCAGGGCGCTATCTCCAAACATCGGTGAACATTCCCAAGCAGTTCTCAGCGAACTCGGTTACTCCGAAGCGGACATCGCTTCACTTGCGGAAGCCGGTGTCGTTAATCTAGGTACGGATGCACAAAGCTAATCATTTCTTTTAATCCAAGGAGACTCCCATGGCAGACCCCGTGGTCCTTTACGAAGTCAAAGACGGCGTTGCTATCATAACAATCAACCGGCCGGAAAAATTGAATGCGCTGAATGACGATGTCATCGGCGGATTACGCGACGCAATGCATCGATTTAAGGACGGTGACGAGGCAGCTGCGGTTTTGACCGGCGCAGGCGACCGAGCATTTTCCGCCGGCGCCGACGTCAATGGCCCACCGCGCAACCCGCCGACCTGGACCGCCATTCCCGGCGTCGGACTGGATCTCGACAAGCCGATTATTGCCACAGTATCCGGCTACTGCATCGGTGCCGCGATCGTCTTGGTACAATTCGCCGACCTTGCGGTCGCCGCTGAGAATGCGGTGTTCCACTATCCCGAAACCCAGCTTGGCGTCTCAGGCGGTATGATCGCCAGCATGGCAGCCCGCATTCCCCATAAGGTCGCAATGGAACTGTTGATCGCGGGAACCAAATTCCCGGCACAGAGGGCCTACGAAGTCGGCATGATCAACAAGGTGGTACCGAATGGGCAGCATGTGGAAGCGGCGATGGAATACGCGACCACGCTTCGCGACAGCGCTCCGCTGGTGATGGGTATGCTGAAACGCTTCATTCGCGACGACATCCTGCCCAAAGGGCCGGTCGAGCGCGCCGGACTCGCCTTGCGCGAGACGCAACGGATCGACCAAAGCGAAGACAAGAAAGAAGGGCTCGGGGCGTTCAAGGAAAAGCGTCGTCCGCAGTTCAAGGGTGAGTAACACCGATGCCCAAGACCCATGAAATAGCACCGACGCCCGAGACCGTGCATTGGGGCTATTTTGACGGCACGCTGCAGCCGATCCACGAGATCGCATCTGGCGACAGGTTGATTCTGAAAACCGTCTCCGGTGGGCCTGGGGATTTGCCCGATGATCCGGAGCTTGAGGTTCTGCCGGCCCTTCGCGACATCCACGAGCAATGCAAAAAGGGTGCGGGCGGACATATTCTAACCGGGCCCGTCGCTATCAAAGACGCAAAACCGGGCGATATGCTCGAAGTGCAGATCGCAGATATCGAACTTCATTACAATTGGGGCTTCAACCGGATGCGGCCGTTGTCGGGAACGCTGCCGGAAGATTTTCCCGACTATCATATGACGATGATCCCGCTCAACGCCGAGGATATGACTGCAAGCCTGCCATGGGGCACGGACCTACCGCTCGACCCCTTCTTCGGTGTCATGGGAACCGCGCCACCGCCGGAATGGGGCCGCCAACCGTCGACCATTCCGCGTGCCTTCGGCGGCAACCTGGATATCAAGGCCCTTTCGAAAGGCGCTACTTTGTTTTTGCCGGTTTTTGTGGATGGCGCGATGTTCTCCGCCGGTGACGGCCATGGCTGCCAAGGAGACGGCGAGGTCGACGGCACGGCAATCGAAACCGGGCTGATCGGCACCTTCGACATTCACCTGCACAAAAACAAAGAAATCGCCATGCCGCGCGCCGAAACCGAAACGCATTACATTTCGATCGGCATTGACCCGTCGCTCGACGCCGCGGCGAAACAGGCTCTGCGGGAAATGATCGCTTTTATCTGCGGGTCATCGAACCTCTCGCCCGAAGAAGCCTATACCCTTTGCAGCTTGGCCGCAGACATGCATGTGAGCCAGACGGTCAATGTTCATAAAGGCATTCACGTAATGCTGCCGAAGTCGGCCCTGCATGGATAACCGCTAGATCTATTCGCTTAAGCCCGCGAGCCATTCCGCGACCGGGTGCCACATCTTTTGCTGCGCCTTACCGCCGACCATCATGCCGATGTGGCCTGCCGAAGGTTGCAGTCGGGTCGCCTGCGGCAGCGCCTCCGCCAATGCCGAGGCGGATTTAGGCGGCACGATTCGGTCGGCAGACGGAACAACGACGAGAGCCGGTTTTCCGAACCTAGCCGGATCGACCGCATCACCGTCGACGATCCACCGGCCCTGTACGGGACTGTTGGCACCATACCAATCGGCAAAACATTCCCGTGCCACCGGAGCGGCCAGGGGCACTCCGTCATTGACCCAATCCTCCAATGCCACAAACGCAATCGCCTCGGACGCTTCCGGGTCCATCGCCGCGAACGACACGAATTTACGTTCCACCAACAATGGGTCGAGACCGCTGAACAATGTCTGCAAAAGATCGACCGGCAATTCGCCGAACAGCCCCAGCAAAGGTTCCAGACCGACACCGACCTGCGCCAACATTTCGGCCTGTTCGGAAGCCTCCGCATGGAAATCCCAGGGCGTCGCCAATAAAACCAGACCACTCACCATTTCCTGGTTGCGAAGGGCGAGGCTCATCGCGAGGAGTCCGCCCATGCAATAGCCAACCACGGAAATAGGTGCTCCGCCGGTTGCATCGGCGATCCGGTCGAGTGCGCGTTCGAGACGTAGAATATAGTCGCTGATGGTAAAGCGTCGTTCTTCCGGTCCAGGCGAACCCCAATCGACGACAAACGGCCGAAATCCTTTTGTCGCGAGCCAGCGCACGAAACTGCGTTCTTCGTTGAGATCCAGAATATAGTACCTGTTGATCAGCGACGGGATCAGGAGGACCGGAGTGCTCTCATTTTCGGAGCCGAAATCGAGCAATCGGGTTGCCCCTTCCGCCCAGAGCTCTGGAGGATCCTCGAGATCTCTCACATAGGGGTGATGACGATATCGTTCGAGACCGGTGACGAAATTAGCGGCACGCGCGCGGCTGAGCCGCTCGACCCGGGTTGCTAATTGTTCAGGATTTGCCTTTCGGAAATCGCTTAGAAGACTTTTTCCTGCCTTTTCGAGGCTTGGACTCCAGCTCAGCGATCCGTTCCTCAAGAGCGGCAATGCGGCGTTCGAGCTCAGATATAGATTCGCCGCCGTCATCAGGTTGAGCGGCAGTGGACGCGGACCGAGACGCTGTCCCAGGTGCGGCGGTTTGGCCGGTGAAGGCGCGGAATGCGGCATCGAAATCCGGAGCTCCTTCGCTTGTTGTTCCTTTGGTCCCCGGCGATCGCGGCATGTTCTGCAGTGCGCTTAACCAAGGAAAATATGTCGACGGATCAACCCCGGAGGAGTCACCCGCTTGACCAAAAGCAGCAAACGTCCGGCTTAGACTTTCGATCGTCTGCGGGTCGGATGCCATGGCGGACACCTGCTCGCGCCAAAGCTCAAGATAGCGCTTCGCCAAGTTGTCCAAATCCGCATCATCCGTCATATCTGCACTATATCCGCCGGTTAACCTCGTTGCCAATCTTCGGTGCTCATTGCGGCGCGAAAAACTACCAATAAATGCACCGGCACTTAAGGGTTTCAGAAGCGTGCAGTGCGGTATAAGCTATTTTCTGCTCGAGATTAAAATTGCGTTAAAACCATCGGAAGGTGCACCAATGGCGCCTAAATCAAACGGCGACGGGCCGATCACGATAAAAAAATACGCCAATCGCCGCCTCTACAATACAGCGACCAGCAGTTATGTGACGCTCGATCACCTCTGCCAAATGGTCAAGGACGGCATCGACTTCACTGTACATGATGCCAAAAGCGGCGAAGATATTACCCGTTCAGTTCTGACGCAGATTATCGTCGAAGAGGAATCGAAGGGCGAAAATCTGCTCCCAATCGGATTTTTGCGTCAGATCATCGGATTCTACGGAGACAATATGCAGCGCATGTTGGTACCTCAATACCTCGAACATTCGATGAAGACATTTGCTGAAAACCAGGACCAGCTGCAGGCCTATTTTCAGGAAACCATGGGGAAAATGTTTCCGTTCGGATCGCTCGACGAGGTTGGCAAGCAGAATATCGCTATGTTCGAGCAAGCAATGCAGATGTTTTCGCCCACCAGCACGGATGACCGACCATCTGAGTCCACAGCGAATATGGGGTCGGATACACCCAAAAGCGCCGACGCCTCAGAGTCCCAAGTCGACGAACTTCAGAAGCGTCTCGATGAGATGCAGCGTCAAATCGACAACATGTCAAAATAACTAGCCGTAGCCTGTTTTTAAGAATTCTTACTCCGCGGACGCATCGCCCTGTTTGGCGATTTCGATCACTTGATTTGGATCGCCGGGACGTCCGATGGCGGGCTTACCGTAATACCAGCCCTGTAGATAACTACCGCCCTGTTCCTTCAAAATTTGCGCGTCTTCAGCTGTCTCTACACACTCGGCGACGGTTTTGAGTCCGAAGCCATCGGCAAGGTTGAGCAGAGTTTTGATGAAGAGTTGATTGTCGGGATTTTCCGCTAACTTCTTGACGAAGGAGCCGTCGATTTTAACCACGTCAACGGTCATCGATTTCAGATGTCGGAATGAGGTATAGCCGGAACCGAAATCGTCGAGCGCTACCTGGCAGCCGAGATTACGAACCGCAGCTACAAACCGGGCGGAATCCTCGAAATCTTGCAAGGCCGCGGTTTCGGTGATTTCGATCATCAGTCGCCGCGCCAGCTCGGGCTTGTTTTTGACATATCCGACCAACGCCCTGAGCCACGTCCGATCGGTCGCCGTCAAACTGGAAATATTGAGTGCGAGTTCGATCTCTGAGTCGGCGGTAAGATCGCTAATCGCCATGTCCAACGTGCGCCTGTCCATTTGTCGAATTAAACCCAACCGTTCGATAATCGGCACGAAAGCATATGCCGGCACCACTTCGCCGGAATCATCCAACATCCGGATTAAAGTCTCGTAATAAGAGACCGCACCTGTTTGGCATTCGACCACCGGCTGGTAAGCAAAGACCACCCGCTTTTCGCGAAGCGCCTTCACCACGCTTTCGCCAAGCGCCATGAACTCGCGCTGTCGCGAACGCTGCTCCTCGGACATCTGATAAGGCAGGAAGCAGTTTCGACCCTGGGTCTTTCCCTCCTGCATGGCATTCTCGGCACAGGCCATGATGTCATGGGCTGTCTGAATCAGACCCGGGAACAAGATGCCACCTACTGTTACTGAAATCTGGATCGGACCCGCCGCGCTGTCGATCGGATCGGACCGGAAACAATCCAGTATCTTTTCCGCCGCTGTCGCCAAACCGGCTTCGTCGATATTGCCGAGCACAATCCCAAATCGGTCGCCGCCAATGCGCCCGATAACATCGGTCGACCGCAAAGTATCTTCGAGTCGTTGGCTGGCGCCCACGATCACCGTATCCGCATCGTCGTGGCCATATGCTTCATTGATCATCGCCATCTTGTCGATGCCAACGACCAAGAATGCACCACCTATATCGTACCGATCGCTATAGGCTATCGCATGCTCAAGCGCATCCCGAAGCCGCGATTTGTTGAAATGGCCGGTGAGTTCATCGTAACTAGCGCGCTGTTCGAGTAAC
>DLVK01000298.1:2204-2855 GCA_003444235.1 Rhodospirillaceae bacterium | reverse complement strand
ATTTTGCCCTGATGCAACACCATACCGCCAAGAAGTTGGACGTCATAATGTCGCTGCCCGAGGGTGCGTTTTGATGCTTCCCGTACTGTCGCAAAAGCATCGACCAAAATATCGTCGAGCGTTTCGCCTGCCGCGAGCCTTTCGCGGAGCCAGACTGTGCGCGCGCGCAATGCCTCCTCATCAAGCGCTTCGAGTTCGGGCTCAAGCGCGTTGATGGCGTCGACCTGCGGCTGCATGCGACTCAAAATCCGTTCGTTGACGGAGCCGAATACTGTTTTGAGCAATCCGCCTAACATCAATCCCTCAGCGCATTGGAAAAACTGTGATGGTGACTACATAATGCAGCATCAGTGTGTGAGATAGTTATGCCTCGGGCCCCTGTCAATCAAACTCTGAGAGCTTGTGCCACGCCGAGAGGTATGCATTATGCCCTCCGGTCCGAGGGGCCGAAGCAGAACCAGGTATCGTCTAGTGCCGCTAACTAAGGAATTTCCGATGCATCGTTTAGCCCTTTGCGGTTTGGTTGCTTTCCTATCAATTTCGCTTTTTTCCTTTTCGGGACTGGCCAGCGAGAGTTTTTCACAGTTGGCGCAGGCCAAGACGGCCAAGCCTGCGAAGAAGATCGTCATTGCCAGGGTAGTAGGCGAGCCG
>DLVK01000298.1:0-1884 GCA_003444235.1 Rhodospirillaceae bacterium | reverse complement strand
GAGCCGATTTTCCAGAGCGATATTCAGGCCGCTTTTCGGGCGCTACCGCCGCGCGCCAGACGGGCGGGGTTGCAACGTCACTATGGCAGACTGCTCGAGACGCTTGTGGTTTCGAAAATGCTCACGATCTATGGCCGCCGCTTGAAGCTGGAAACCGATCCGCGCGTCAAGCGCCAATTGAAACGTGCGGAAGATGCGTTCGTTCGCGATACATATCTGAGCGATTTAGTACGCAAGCAAATGACTGATAAGGCGTTGAAAGACGAATACAATAGCTTGGTTAAGAAGAACAAAGGGATAGATGAGGTTCGCGCCCGTCACATTTTGCTTCAGACGGAAAAGAAGGCGAAAGAGATCATCAAACTTCTCAATACAGGCCAAAATTTTGCTGAATTGGCGAAAAAGAATTCGGTTGGGCGTACAGCGCGTCGGGGCGGAGATTTGGGTTTTTTCGGCCGAAACGAAATGACCAAGCCGTTTTCCGATGCTGCGTTTGCCTTGAAGGTGGGGCAGGTTACCAAAAAGCCCGTTAAGTCCGATTTCGGCTGGCACGTTATCAAGGTCGAGGAAAAGCGTAAGCGCAAGATTCCGCCGTTTGATAAGGTTCGCCCGATGATCCGGGCACGGGTCGGTCAGCGGTTGAGCGGCGAAATAGTCTCCGAATTGATGCGTCAGACAAAGGTCGAGCGCTATTCCTACGACGGTAAGCGTTCGATTGCAGCGCCGCGTGCGGGTAGCACACCGCCACCGGCACCGAAACCCAAAGCGAAACCTTAACCGTCCGCGTCGAAATGTTGAAGCGTTCGCCACTCGCACCGGCGCGGTTTCCCAAATTACCGCCCGTTGCCGGTGTGCGGGTTGCCGGGCTCTCCATAGGGTTAAAAAAAGGCCGTAGCCGGGATTTGTTCCTGGCCGAACTAGCCCCCGGTACCACCATTGCCGGAAAACTGACCACCTCGCAATGTTCCTCGGCGCCTGTGGACTGGTGCCGCGAGGCGCTGAAAGGCGGCAAAGCGCGGGCGATCATCGTCAATTCGGGCAATGCCAACGCTTTTACCGGTAAGGCCGGCGATCGCACGGTGGAAAAAACGCTGGCGGCGGCGGCCAAGAAGTTCAAGTGCCGCGAAAAGGAAGTATTCCTTGCCTCGACGGGTGTCATCGGCGAGCCGCTGGGACCTAATGCCATTGGAAAGAGTTTGCCCCGTGCAGCACGTGCGCTTGATGAAAAAGCGTGGAGCGCCGCCGCAGATGCCATCCGCACCACCGATACCTTCGCCAAAGGTGCGGTGCGCACCACAGAAATTGCCGGGACTCCAATCCACCTAGTCGGTATCGCCAAGGGTTCCGGCATGATCGCCCCCGATATGGCGACGATGCTGGGGTTTATCTTTACCGACGCCAAAATTCCCGCGACCGCCCTGCAGAAATTACTCGATCACGGCACCGAACGGAGCTTCAACTGCATTACCGTCGATAGCGATACTTCTACCAGCGACACGGTTTTGCTCGCTGCCAGCGGCGCGGCACGCCATCGCCGGATCACCGGTGCTGCCGACCCGAATCTTAGACAGTTCCGGCAGGCGTTGACCGACCTGATGATCGATTTGGCAACGCAAATCGTTCGTGACGGAGAAGGGGCGAGCAAATTCATTACAATTGATGTTACCGGTGCCGCTTCGGCACCGGCAGCGAAACGGATCGGGCTTTCGATTGCCAATTCTCCATTGGTCAAGACCGCGATCGCCGGCGAGGACGCAAATTGGGGACGTGTTGTGATGGCAGTCGGTAAGGCCGGTGAGCGTGCCGACAGGGACAAGCTCTCTATTTCGATGGGCGGCATTCCGATCACTGTCGATGGGCAACTGATAAAGGGGTACGACGAGA
>DLVK01000041.1:0-3236 GCA_003444235.1 Rhodospirillaceae bacterium | reverse complement strand
CGACGACCACCGGCGGCATGATAAAGGGCAGGATGGCGATCATGCTGATGTAATCTTTGAAAGGGGTGTCGGTGCGCCCGACGATCCAGGCCAACGGCACTCCGATCAACACCGACAATATCGTAACGCCGATCGACATGACCGCAGTGTTACGCAACACCTCGCCCATATACTCTGCCTCGTAAATCGCGACGAAGGCATCGAGCGTAAATTCAGGACTGGCAGGGGTGGGTTTGACGCTGCCCAGCAATAGCCAAAACAGCGGATATAGAACGATAAAGCCGACAACAAGAAGGCATCCCCATTCGAGCATACGAACGGTGCTTGGAACCCTGAACATATCGACGAACGGGGATGCTTCTTAAATTTTAGGTCGACAACCGCTTACTTTTTCTTCTTGGCCTCGCGAATGTGCTTGGTCATGAAGGAGCGGTACTTCTTCTGCTCGTTGGCAACCTTTTCCCAATTCGCATAAAGCGGCTTGAAGGGATAGGGAATGCCTTTGACGTGCGGAACGTCGCTGCGGGCGGAATTGATCTTCACATCCTGTGTGATCACGGTCTGGCCTTCTTTCGACAGAATCCATCGATAGACCTTTTCCGCATTTGCGCGATTCGGCGCGCCCTTTACGATGCCAAACGAGGCCGGCACGACCGGCGTACCTTCTTTCATCTTGGCGATTTTGATCTTGGCGCCCTTATTGATGCGACGAATGGCGATATATTCGAACACCATAGTCACATCGCGCTCACCGGTGGCAACGCGTTCGGTCGACGCGCCCATGCGCGACTGCACCAACGCACCGTTGTAGAGCAAACCTTTGATATACTTCTCACCGAAGCCGCTGGCGCCATAGAAGAAGTCCCACAGACCGGCGGATTGGAACGGATCGACCAAAACCAGACGGTCTTTCCATTTCGGCTTGGTCAGTTCCGCAAAGCTCTTCGGCTCTTCGCCCGGCTTCACGTTGTCGGTGTTATAAATCACCTGCAGCGTGGGTGCCCGCAGACCGACCCATTGGGCCTTCTCATCACGGCCCCATGCCGGGAATTTTTGTGCTTCGGGGAACTGGGTCACCTTGTCGACCCAGCCTTCTTTGGCGAGGTGATACCAGCCCGGCGTATAGCTGAAATGGAGCAGGTCGATTTTACCCTTGCCGGCAGTACGTTCGGCGACAAACCGCTGGTACAGGCTAACGCCACCGGCGGTAATCGATTCCACCTTTATGTTGGGGAATTTCTTTTCGATCGCCTTCACCAGCGTGCCTTGCGCAGCAGTAGTCAATGAAGAATAAAAAATGAGATTGGACTTTTTCGCCATTGCGCCATGAGACGCAAAAAAAGCAGCCGTCGCGAATGCGGACGCCGCCAACCAATTTATTTTTCTAAAAGTCATAACTTCCTCCTCTGTGCGGCCAGACCGAACCACGCTATCCCAAATGCGGTTCGCAACGGATAAAACGACCGCCCTTTTTAGACTAATTATACGGGATTATTGTATTTTTTGATGCCCGTATTGGTTAGTAGATCGCGTTTCGGTGCGAGAGTCAAAATACCATTTCAACAAATGAACCTAACCTACCCCAGGTCGGGCTTCCGATCGCGCAGGTCCGGCGTCGCCTGTTCGTAAGCGTGGCCAATTCGCATGCCCCCCGCTTCATCGCCGGGTAAGGTGGTAATCTGCAGCGACATCGGCAAACCCAATTCGGGATCGAAGCCGGTCGGCATGTTGAGTCCCGGAAAACCGAGAAAATTTTGTAGGCCGACGAGATTCCGCCCGAGCCCGATAAAATCCATCTCTTTGCCGTTGACGTTTGCCATGGTCGTTTCCACCGGCGCGGCAACGCACGGATAGCCCGGCGATAGCATCGCATCGAAACCCTCGAGAATTGCCGCCATTTCCCGCTTCAGTATCTTGCGCCGATTAAGTGCATCGATATACATCGGCAGGGTCGTCTTCTCCGCATTGACGATGCGCTCCTGAAGCCGGTCGCCATAGCCGTCGGGGTTGCCCGCGTGGCGTTCGCCATGTACCCGGAAAAACTCCGCATCGGCGATCGCGCGGCGCAGCGGATTGACCTCATCCGCGAACGGGCACGCTACCTCCTCGATCGTCGCGCCTAGGCCCCGAAACACCTCGAGCGCAGCCTCGAATGCCTCGAGGATCGGCTTGTCGATGTCCACATCCAGCAAATCGGGACACACGGCAAGCTTGGACCCGGCAACGCCGGCTTCCAAATCGGCCGAAAAGTCGGTATCCGGCAGGTCAGCCGAGAACGCGTCTTCCGGATCGAAACCAGCGAGGCCCTGCATCAAGAGGGCGCAATCGCGGACCGTCCGCGTCAACGGCCCCACATGATCGAGGCTGGTGGCATTCGGGTACACTCCACGCACGCTGATCCGACCATAGGTCGGCTTAAGCCCCACCGTCCCGCAAATCGCCGCCGGCCCCCGTACCGATCCACCGGTATCGGTTCCGAGCGCGCCCGGCACCATATAGGCCGCGACAGCAGCGCCGGAGCCGCCGCTCGAGCCCGCGGGCACGCGGTTCGTATCCCAAGGATTGCGGGTCGGGCCGTAGTGCGGGTTCTTGGTCGCGGATTCCGCGGCAAATTCGGCGGTGTTGCACTTACCGATCATGATCGCCCCGGCCTCACGGAACCGCCGAACACAATCCGCATCTTCCTCCGGCACATTATTGGAAAAGAAACTGGAGCCTTGGGTCGTCCGAACGCCCGCCGTATCGATGATGTCTTTCACGCCGATCGGAACGCCATGCAGCGGGCCCCGGTATTTGCCGCCGGTGATTTCGTCTTCGGCTTGCCGGGCCTCCTCCCGCGCCCTGTCGTGAGCGACGGTGACGAAAGCATTCAAAACTGGGTTGAGCGCGTCGATACGGTCCAAATGAGCGTCGGTAACTTCCACCGGCGAAACATCTTTCGCGGCAATCTTCTCGCCAAGTTCCGCGATGGTGAGATCGCATAGTTCACCGTTGGCCATGGTTTTTCCTCCGTTTGCTAAATTTCGCCGAGGGCCGACATCAAGGATTCTGCGATATCGAACAGACGCCTGTCCTTAAACCGGCCCGCGATCAGCTGCAAGCCGATCGGAAGTCCGGTCGGACCTTCGTACAAGGGCAGTGTCACCGCTGGCGTGCCGAGCGCGGTCCAGGTCGAGTTGAAAATCGCGTTGCCGGTTGTCGTCAGGCCTTCCGGCGGCTCGCCGGGCGCCACCGGC
>DLVK01000334.1:0-2589 GCA_003444235.1 Rhodospirillaceae bacterium | reverse complement strand
TCCAACTTTGCAAGCTCTCCGTCGTTCAATGACAACTCCGCAGCTTCGACATTCTCATTCATATGAAGAGGGTTGAGCGTTGCCGGAATGGGCAAAATATCTTCGCCGCGCGACATTAGCCAAGCCAATGCGACCTGACTTGGGGTCACTCCGCGCCCACCGGCAATGCCATCAAGGGCACGCAGCAGTTCTACATTCTTGTTCAGATTTTCTTCGTGAAACCGAGGATGATCGTTGCGCCGGTCGTCTTCGGCGATATCATCTGTCGTTCGAATCGTGCCGGCTAAAAATCCACGTCCAAGCGGAGCATATGCGACAAACTCAATACCGAGTTTACGGCATGCGGGAAGGATGTCCGCTTCCACATCCCTGGTCCAAAGCGAATATTCCATCTGCAATGTCGAGATTTTAGCGACTTGGGACGCACGTTTTAGAGTATCGGCACTGGCTTCGCATAACCCGATATACCGGACCTTGCCTTCTTCAACGAGCCGACCCATAGCGCCGACCGTATCCTCAATCGGCACTTCGGGGTCAATTCGGTGCAGAGTGTATAGGTCGATGGTATCCACACCCAATCGCTTCAGACTGGCTTCGCAGGCAACCGGCACATAATCCGGATTGCCGTTGGTTCCGCCGCGCTCGCCATTAGGTCCGCGAATATTTCCGAACTTCGTTCCCACAACCACCTGGCTCATTTCGTTTCCGAGGGTCTGCCGTAAGAACTCTTCGTTATGCCCGTTACCGTAGGCGTCCGAACTATCGAAATACGTAATGCCGAGGTCCAACGCCGACCTCACTGCTTTGGCGGCTTTCTCTTCATCACGCGGACCGTAAGCGCCTGAGAGTATGGCGCAGCCAATCCCGGTTACGGACACCTTCAGATCGCTATCACCGATATTTCTGTATCGCATGCGGTGTTCCCAAGTTTGGATTTATCGATTTTCCTTTTGGTAAAGCGGGTCTCGACGTTCAGGCAAAGACAGAAAATTGTGGAAGAGATGAATTGCCCGATGCCGGTTGTACCCGAGCAACGTTGCATGGGCTTGGCCGGCCATAGTGATGAAAATTTTATCTTTATTCGGAAGCTTTTCGTAAAACGCTATCAAATCTTCCGGCGACGCGATTCCGTCATGCTCACCGCGCACGATCATTACCGGACAACCAATCTTTTCCGGATCGCACACGGGCAAATTCGCGCACATGTCCAAATAGGTTCCCGTCGGCACGAAACCGGCAAACCGACTCTCGGACACCGCCATAGCTTTGGCGACCTCCTGATCGGCGAGCCCCTCTACATCTCGGCTGAAGATGGTTTCGAAAAAAGCCTGATCGACGGGGCGCTTATTGTTGGAGCGCCACTGATCGAGTTTCTTGGCACGCTCCTTCAAGGTCGGAGATCCTTCGCCGGTCCAAACCATGGCACCTAAGATAAGCTTGGTCACCCGCTCCGGATGAGCTTCGGCAAATGCGGCCGCCCGCAACGCTCCGGAAGATTGGCCAGAAAACGCGTACGCAGTGACCCCGGTTTCCTTGGCCATGATTTCGGATGCCAGTTCAAGGTCGACGACGCCGGAGGCAATATTGGAATTTTCACCCTCCCGCAGGCCGGAAAATCCATAACCCTCGTGATCCATACTCCAAACATCGTATCCGAGGCGCGCGAAGGCATTCATGGCCGAATAATCTTCATCCCCCGGGACTTCCAAATCGTGCCCCGTCACGCCGGCAAAGGACGATCCATGAACGAGAAACAAAATCGGCCGGGGACTGCCATCGACGGTTTCCTCGGCAAGCTGTTTCCGGAAGATAAAGAGCTGAATATTTTCCTTATCCGCCCAATATTCGGATTTTACGAATTCCGCCATTCGGCACGCCCCTCCGCTTGTTCTCGGTCTACCGGATCATCCATAGATCACGTTCCAATGCATAGATACAGCGCCACTGCAGGAAATAGGGCAAAGCGAGGCCGAGGGCCAGCATTACCCGAAAATAATTCCCAGATGATCGCGCACCAAAGTTAGATCTTCGGACTTCATAGCGCCGACCAATGCAGAATTGGTGCGGATTCTTCGCCTAGTGCGGAAAACAGCTGATTATTTGCGTCCGATTGACCGTCTCCATAAACCAACATAGAAATTGGTTTGTTTTCAAATGACACCCGGCTACGTCGCACATGTCGAAAATTTCGACCGCATACGAGTCTCTACTGCAACTGCTGAATTCGGGCGCCTTTCCCGATCGTGGTCGGCTGCCCCCTGAACGGGAACTTGCGATCAAAATCGGCGTCGGGCGCAGCACGCTGCGCAAGGCGCTTGGTTTGTTGGAGGCAGAAGGCAGGGTATGGCGGCATGTGGGCAAAGGCACCTTTGTCGGTGGACCGCCAAATCCGGCGACTGGCGGTTTTCTTCAAACCGCAACACCGATTAGCCCAGCCGAAGTAATGGAAGCGAGGCTTGCCGTGGAACCCGTTATCGCGGGAACGGCCGCTCTACGAGCCACGGACGAGGACATCGCGTACCTCCGCCACTGCCTCGACAAAAGCGAGAACGCTCTTGATTGGGATACCTACGAGCTTTGGGACGCCAC
>DLVK01000444.1:0-7420 GCA_003444235.1 Rhodospirillaceae bacterium | reverse complement strand
CGGAACAGTCTCATGGTTGGGTACCAAGGACTGTCATTCCTCGCCAATAGGTATCGCCAATCGGCCGAATACCCCAGCATAACCCATACCTGTTTGCCAAGTGCGCCGGCGAGATGGGCGACGGCGGTATCGACCGTGATCACCAGATCGAGATTGGCGATGGCAGCCGCAGTTTCGGCAAAGTCGTCGAGATGTGGGGAGAGATCGGTCAATTCGTCTAGAGTTTGGGGTACGCCTTCTTTTTGCAGGGAGTAAAAATCGAATCTGTCGGACTCCAAAATCGGCTTTAACAATGGAAGAGGGCAGGATCGCATCCGGTCATCCTGGCGACCGGGATTGCCGGACCACACCAGGCCTACTCTACCGCGGCTACTGGTAATACGAGCGGCCCACCTCTGAATAAGCTCGGGATCCGCAGCAAGATAAGGATCATCGGCCGGTATGGATTCCAATGTGGTCTCAAAGGCGAGAGGTAGGCTCAGCAGCGGAATGTGCGCATCCGCCTTATGTTCTGCGTTGCCGATCGTTTCAATCCGCAGGCGTGGATCCAACAAAGTCATTAGACGCGTAAGCGGCGCCTGACATTCGAAAGTGACGTCAAGGCCTAGGTCCGCCAGACGAGTCAAATATCGACAAAATTGCAGGCTATCGCCGAAGCCCTGTTCAGCGCTCACGAGGACAGATGTAGCGTCGTGTCCAGGTCGCCAGCGTGGAAGGCTGGAAGAGCAGGGCGTTTCTTCGAGCCGAGCTTCGTAATTTTGCCAACCGGCCGTGTAGTCGCCTTTCATCAATTGTGCAATTCCGAGACTTTTCCGCAGTGCTGCTAAATCGGGTTGCAGCGAAAGCGCTTTTCCGTAGACCGTGATTGCCTCGTCGGGCTTATTAAGATTGATCAAAACCAGACCGAGATTCCCGTACGTTGCAAAGTCGAGAGGACTTTTTCCGATTGCTTGCCGATAGAGTTCTACAGCCTCGTCGAGCCGGTCGGCCTCGCGCAATACGTTGCCGAGGTTACGTTCCGCTGCCGGCGAGGATGATTCGAAGGCGAGAGCTTCGCGTAGGGTTTGCTCGGCACCTACGAGGTCGCCACAAGCTTGACGGGCGACCCCGAGGTTATTGAGTGTTTCATAAGATGCCTCGGACTCCCTAAGGGCGGCCTCGAAATGCGGGATCGCTGTTGCCTCTTCGCGACGGGCACAGAGCGCTAGACCCAGATTGTTATGCGCTTCCGCAAAATTCGGCTTTAACGCCAAGGCACGTTTGCTCGTGTCGATTGCCTCATCTAGCTTGCCCAATTCGCGTGCGGCGGCGGACAGATTGCAGAGCGCATCAGCATGTGTCGGATGGTCGACCAACAGCGTGCGATAATGGCTCGCCGCTTCCTCGAGGCTGCCGATCTTCTGCAATAGAAGCCCTAAGTGAAATTGGCCATCCACATTTTCCGGTGCACGCTCTAGGCCAGATGTATAGGCATTGATTGCCGACTTTGTTTCGCCACGCTCGAACAACACCTTGGCAAATGAAAAAATCGCTTCCGGGTTGGGGTCGCCTTGTAGTGCCCTATCGCCGTGTTCCAGCGCTTCGTCGGTCATGCCCTGTTGGAGCAAACTGATCGCCAAGCCTAATTGGTAGTCGGCGTCATCCGGCGCCAGCAAGACCGCTCGCGACCAGGCGCCCGCAGCTTGCTCCCATCTCTCCTCCATCCCAAGCGCATGGCCGAGATTGGCGGCGTAATCAGCACTTTCGCGGTCGAGTGACGAGGCTTCCGTAAAACACTGAACGGCAAAATCAGCGCTGCCGCCCTTTAGGGCATTCACACCGCGTAAATTCCAGGTCTCCGCATGGCCGGGCCGCTGTCGAATGAGTTGGCGAATAATCGTTTCAGCCTGGTCATGCTCGCCCTGTTCGATACGTGCCAGGACCTCGTCGAGGACCTGATTGGCGGAACCGACGAAATATCCGTCCGGCAAATCATCGGAAGACGGTGGCGCCATTTGGATCGAGCTCACATCGCGTGCATGGATCATGCACTTTCCGGGATCGCCGGACCCACTGTCAATGGCGCCCGCGGTGCCCGGTAATCAGTTGAGCGGCTTAACGCCTAAAGAAAGGCGTTCAGAGATAGGGTCTGGATACGTGAAATCGCCTGATACGAGGCTTCGAGCTGAACCTGTTCGAAGTTGAGCTGTGCCACTGCTTCCGCGGTATTCACATTCTCGATGTCGGCGATCTTATTCTCTAGGAACACCTTAACGCTATCGTGCCTCGCCCGTTGCGAACCAATCAGGTTTTGGTCGAGCGCGATTTCCGAAGCGATATCCTGAATTGTTGGATTGACGCCATTGTTTTCGATCGCCTGATTGAGTTCGGCGATTGCGGAGTCGACGACCGCAAGCTCGGCTGCCGTCGGCGGGCTGGTAAAGGTCATTTGCGCGATATTGTCGAGAGACCGGATTACGCGCTCGAAAGCGTCGGCACTGGCAATCACGCCATAGGGTACGGTGAAGTTGTCATCAATGCGGACTGTGTTGATCGTCGCATCGCCCTCATAGTAGCCCGTATCCGGCCCGGCATCGAAGGGTGGCGGTGCCGGTGCGGTATAGACGCCGTTGCCAAGGTTGACCGGGCGTGTATCGGTCTTGCCGCCCGCGAACAAAAAGCGTTCATTGTCTTTGGAATTTAGAAGGTCGACTACCTGATCTCGAAATTGGCCGGCAATCCCGGGAATATCGAGAACATTGACCGCGTCGCCGTTTTGAACGCTCTGGAACAGCGAGCGCATCTCGCGCGCGACTTCGTCTGTTCGGTCGACCGCGAACAGCATGAGATCGAGCCTTTGTTCGGCGATGGTGATGTTCTCCAAGAATTGTTCGGTCTTGGCGAGATCGCCCTTGGCGTTGAGCAGGCGCTGTGAATCGCCTTCCAGTCCGGAAAAACTTTGGGTCTTTTTGCCGGTGGCGACTTGCGTCTGGGTTTCGAACAGGCGGTTTTGCGTCTGGAGGGTTGCTTGCAGAACCGCTTGGCTTTGGGCGAATGATCCGATGCGGGTTACCATTTCTTGAATCTCCTATCGGACGGCGTTGAACAATTCGTCGAACATGGTGTCGACGACGGAAACGACGCGAGCTGCCGCGTTAAAAGCTTGCTCTAGAATGACCAGCTCGGAAAGCTCTTCGTCGAGATTGACGCCTTTGTCCGCATCGCTGCGGAATTTGAGCGAATCTAGGAAAGCGTCATTAAACTCGAACTGATTTTGCGCTTCGGCGGCGATGGAGGCTTGGAACGACAGGATCTGCGCTGCGTAGCCGGAGATCGTGGTGTTGGTGCCTGAAAGGCCGCCAATGGAATGGAAGGCTATTTGGGCATCGAAGCGGCCCGCGATGTTGTTCGCGGCCGTGCCGTCGCCGGAGACTATGCCGTCGGCGCCAACGCCTGCGGTCAAACTCAACGTGCCGCGGGAAACCAGCGTTGGGTCGTCGGCAACGGCGGAGCGTACGGTGAAAACATTTGAATACCGGCGATCGTCGATATCCATATTAATCGATGAAAATAAGGTACCACTATCGGTTACGATAAAGTTTTGATTATCGGAATCAGTGATTACCAATCGTCGGCCAGTACCGTCGTTGACTACCGACGCGCTGATATTGGCCGCCGTTAAAGTAGCATCGGCAGTAATGTTAGCGGCAATAGTGTCGAGATCGTCGCCGGCGGCATAGGCGACTGCGGTTGTGGTGGGCGTTGAGTCGATGTTGAACGTCAAAGTGCCCGCGATACCGAGTGCTGTAGTGCTATTCGCCTGCTGCCCCGATACGAAGGAATTGTAGTCCGAGTTGTCGGTGACCGACTGGAAAAGGTCGTTAATACCGAAATAGTGGCCGAAATTGCGCGTATTCGCACCCACCGTTGTTACCGAGCTTGAGCTGACGTTAATAGCGATGCCATTGGCAGCGGCGTCGGCACTCAAGACCAAATTACCGTTGCTGTCGAGCGATGCACTCGCGTTTGCCATGCCATCCAACGTGGTAACGACGGCCCCCGCTGAGGTGATAAGGCTGAGATCCGCGATGTCCAAATTTTCTACCACATCGCCGGTGGTTCGATTGATCACCGAAATACGCACCGCGCCGGTAGCGGTGAAAACATCGGTGGTCCGGAAGCTTTGGCTGCCGGTGAAGCTATTCGGCGGCGGGAAGGCGGTCCCGGTGTTGTGCTGAGAATTGACTTCGTTGAGGATTGTTTTGCTCAATTGGTCAAGCTCGGATTGCAGGTTTGGTAGCAACTCGTCGCGGAGATCGATCAGCGCTTGCAACTGTCCGCCGCCGATTTCCGGTGTAATATCGTCGGCTGCCGCTGTCGAGCCGCTGAGAAAAATACCGGTGATACCCCCCGGATAGCCGGGATCTGTAGGATTTAGATACTGTGTCGTTGCGTTGAGTGCGCCGGCGGCGGTATGAGCGATATCGATGGCGATGCTACCGGTCAGGAGCGTGCGTCCGCCTTTGGTAAAGATATCGACGCGGCCGTCGGAATTTTCGATAGTCTGGATGTCGATCAGTTCGGCCAATGCCTCCAATTCCCGGTCCCGCGCGTCGCGTATGGAGCTAGGGTCGGTACCCAAAATTTCGTTGCGGGCGACTTGGACATTGAGGTCGGAGACGTTTTCGATGCCCGCATCGATAAGGCTGACCAACCGTGCGATTTCGCTTTCGGCCTCGGTACGGAGCCGTTGGACATTGGTGGCAAGCTCCGACATTCGCAGCGCCAACTCGCGCGCCTCGCCGACAACCTCGAACTGGAAGGCCTGATTTTCAGGCGTCAAAGCCACTGCCTCGAAAGCGTTTTTAAGGTCGGCGAGGCCGGTGGCGATGGAATTGTCGTCGCTCGGCGTGCCGAACAGGGCCTGGATTTCCTGCAGGAACTTATCGCGGATCTCGAAATTGTTGGTGATGGCCTGGGTGTCGCGAATTTGACGCAACAGGAATTCGTCGACCGAGCGCGTGATCCGCCCGATTTCGACGCCGTTTCCGACGCCATCGATCGTAATCGACGAAAAGGTGACGTCTTTGCGCGAATAGCCTTCGGTATTGACGTTGGCGATATTGTCGGACGTGGTCTGCAACGCCCTTTGGGTCGATTGCAGGCCGCTGACCGCAGATTGAATGGCGAGTGTTAGGCTCATTTCTTGATTCCCTTATGACACGGTGCTGATAGTCGTTTTTAGAATTCTTCGTTGAGCGTGAAGGCAATTTTGCTTGCCATTTTCGACTTGTCGGCCTGAGCGCGGCCACCTTGGCCATTGCTCGAATAACCGGCCGGCGCGACTTGCTGGTTCTCGATAGAGCGCGCGATCGTTTCGACGATTTGATGATTGACCGTCATGGCGGCGCGAAGCGCATTGACGTTTTTACGAACCGCATCTTCGAAGCGTTCGTTCGATTTCTCGAGCTTGGTCCGCATGTCGGCGTCGATCTCGTCGAGAAAGCCCTTGTGCTGAGCGGCGTCGCGAACCTGATATTCATACATGTCGACGAGCGATTTCTTGGTTTCCACCAATGGCTCGATCTCATCGACCCGGGATTCTTTCAGCAGGGTATTTTCCTGCTCGATGATGGTGATGATCGATTCCGTGGCATCGATCAGTTCGCTTGCGCGTGCGTTCGGGTTCATTTTTGTGCCTCCTGTAAGCGTAGAATTTCGCGCTGTACTGAATCTGCAATGCCAAAGCCGCCGGACTTGGCCGCGGCCTTGCCGTATTCCTGGATCAACATCGAACGGAACACCTTCTCGCCTTGTCCGCCGCCGAACGCACCGTCGGTGCGGATGCCGGCAAACATGGTTTCGAAAACCTGGCTGAGGAAAAACGATTCCACTTCCTCCGCCGCCTTGCGGGCCTGCTGCTGGCTGAGTGCCTTGGCTTTGGCCGCGGTGATCGTTTCGGGTTTCTGAGCGCTGGTGAACTGCGCTTTGGTAAGGCTGGTCGATAGATCCATCACAGCACCTCGATTTCCGCCTGCATGGCGCCGGCGGCCTTGATGGCTTGCAGGATGCTGATCATGTCGCGTGGGCCGATGCCGAGCGCGTTAATGCCGTTAACCAATTCCTGAAGAGTGACGCTGTTTGCAAGCACTGTCAGCTTGCGGTCCTTGCCTTCCTCAACCTCGACCTTGGTGCGCGGCACCTCGGTCGTGGTGCCCGTATTGGAGAAGGGGAGCGGCTGCGAAACTTGCGGCGTCTCGGTTATACGGATGGTGAGATTGCCCTGTGCGATGGCGACCGTGGAAATACGCACGTTCTCGCCCATGACGATGATGCCCGACTGCTCGTCGATGACGATTTTGGCGATTTGGTCGGGCTCGACGCGGAGCTGCTCGATATCGGTCAACAGTTCGATGACCTGATTCTTGTAATTGTCGGGTACGACAAGCTGCACGGTCGCCGGGTCGGTGACCCGGGATGCAGGCAAGCCGACGAACGCGTTGACGGCGCGTGCGACGCGGCGGGCGGTGGTGAAATCCGGATTCCGGAGCGACAAACGCACCCGCTTCAGGCTCGCGAGCTTGAACGGGACTTCACGTTCGATAATGGCACCGTTCGGGATACGGGCACTGGTGGGCACGCCTTTGACCACCGTGGTGGCCGCGCCCTGAGCCGAAAAGCCACCGACCTGCAGATTGCCCTGCGCTACAGCGTAGACCTCGCCGTCCGCGGCGAGAAGCGGGGTCACCAGCAAAGTGCCCCCCAGCAGATTGGTCGCGTCGCCGAGCGAGGAGACGGTGATGTCGATATGGGTTCCTTGGCGGGCGAAAGGCGGCAGTTTTGCCGTCACCATAACAGCTGCCACGTTCTTGGTATCGAGAGCGTTGTCGCGCGCGTTGACGCCCAACCGCTCGAGCATACCGATTAGGCTTTCCTTGGTGAAAATCGCGCTGCCGAGACCGTCCCCAGTGCCGTTCAGGCCGACCACGAGACCGTACCCGACGAGCAGGTTCTCGCGCACACCTTCAAAATCGACGATATCTTTGATTCGGGACTGACTGTGCGCCCCGGATGCCATACCAACAAGCAGTGCGGCGCCGAACAGACTAAAGACCGCCCCTTGGCGCAACCGATGCCAAATCGCGGTAAATTCGAGGCCAACTTTCTGTTTTGCCGTTTCCAGCATTGCTTTCGCCTTTCATCGGGCGTGTTTGTTCGGTATTAAGAAAAGCGAAGGCTGTGCCAGTTCGGGATTTAAATAATTATTTGATAAATAATGATGTTTTAGGGATTTAGAGAATCGGATTTCCAATCGCACGTGCGTTCAGGCAAGCACTGCCGAGCGGCCCGGCAAAGATTGCCCGACGCGATTTGCTTGAAAATCGATGGTTCGAGCCAATGCGAATGCAGTTTTGCAATGTCGCAAAAAGGGCTATGGCGC
>DLVK01000372.1:7417-7985 GCA_003444235.1 Rhodospirillaceae bacterium | reverse complement strand
CATCGGCGATCAACCGCCTTGAAATCGATTTTGTCAGCAAGGCTTCCAGCCTCGCCAACGCGTCCTCTTCCGAGCCGGCAAACCCGTCGCTTTGACGTGCCTCAAAGACCGCTCGGGCATCCCAAAATGGTTGCGGGTCGGGCATGTCGCCGGATTTTCCTGTAGCGGTGTCAAATCGAACTAGATGACCCGGCGGAAGTTTGCGGATGCCGCGATAGATCGACATAGGCTCAGGCACATATGAAAATCGGAGATAGGCAGCCAAAGCGCGTTCATCCAGCTCGCCCTTCCATTCGAAATGAGCTGTCAAAGCTTTGAGCTCCGAACCAAACAAAAAATGCGTCCCGCACCAACCGTAATAGAGCGGTTTTTCGCCCATTCGATCTCGAGCGAGCGTCAAGCACTTCTCTTCGCGATCCCATAGGGAAAAGGCGAACATGCCATCGAACAAACCCAGTGCCCGTTCCAGACCAAAATGCGAGATTGCCGCCAGCAAAACTTCCGTATCGGAGGTACCTCGCCAATCTCCTACGCCTTCCGCTTCAAGCGATTTGCGAATTTCGCGGAA
>DLVK01000372.1:0-7094 GCA_003444235.1 Rhodospirillaceae bacterium | reverse complement strand
AAATTGTAAATTTCGCCATTGAAAACGATGGCATAGCGGCCATCCGCCGACTGCATTGGTTGATGCCCGGCCTCCGAAAGATCAATGATCGAGAGACGGCGAAATCCGAGCGCAACGCCAGAAGGAGCGTCCGTAAATACACCATCGTCATCTGGCCCACGGTGGCTTAGGCGAGCCGCCATATCGCGCGCAATCGCTTCCAGCCGCGCGTCATCCAACGAGCGCTTGAAATCGATCAATCCGGCAAAGCCACACATGCGGTCAACTATAAAGGCTTTAGTAGTTTGGCGCTTGTTCGCCGACAGGTCGGCCTTCGGCACTCTCGAAGGCGGCGACACATTCATCCGCAAACGCGGCGTGATCGCGTAGAAAATTCAATTGCGCCGCCAAATTACGCCAAAACCAACGCCCCACGGTCCCTTCTCCACCACGGCGCCTGGCATACTTCCACGCCCGCCCCGCGAGCCGTTTACAAGCGTAACTTTTCACCGAATTCGGCAGATCCGGGTAATCCGCTAAAAAGTATGCAACAGCTCTGGTGACTCGCTGCAGTTGACGGCCTTCGTTGGTGGAAAGCCGTCCAGTAGAGTCTTCCGGTAGCCACGCGACAGTCTCATCCAATTTAAGAAAGGCCCACTTCCGTGCGAGACGGAGCGTTAATCCGTATTCCTGCGAATGCACAACCCGTTCGTCGCAGCCGCCAACTTCGCGCACCGCATCGGTTCGGGCCAAAAATTGCGTGGGATTAAAAAGGGAATTTTTAAGTGCCGCTAAAAGTGGTTCGTCGATCCGCTCGACGTGTGTCTGATCAGACGGACCTTGTAGTTGCGGATTTTCCGTTGCAGCAAACCGTTGGACACCCCCATAGATCAGACAGGCATCGCTGTCGCTTAACGCTCTCAGCAGAACCAATGTTGCCCGGTCGGTCAACAAATCATCCGCATCAACGAATTTGAGATACGGTTGATCGGCGAGTGCGATCGCCGCATTAGTCGCCGCCGCCGATCCCGCATTCGCCTGATGTTCAATCACCAGATTTTCCCATCCTTCGGTTTCGGCACGCACGATGTCGAGCGAACCATCGGTGGAACCGTCATCGAGAAAGACGAATTGCCTCGGAAAATCACCTTGTTGCGCCTTAATCTGCGCGAGGACGCGGGGAATATGGGGCGCCTTGTTGTAAACCGGAACGACGAAGGATACGCCGGGAAGGGCCTGGGTGTCGGCGGGCAAAACGCGCCTACCAGTGACCGGCGCCAAGCCACCGTTCGAGATGATCGAGCCGGTCGTGGCCCCAGAACTGTTCCCCGTCTGCGATGATAAAGGGCGAACCGAAAACACCGGCGTCGACAGAAGACATTGTGATGTCCTTCAGCTTGTCTTTGATGTTCTGGTCCTGGCAGGCAGCTTTCAGGGCCTCACCATCGATTTCGAGCGGCTCCGCAACACGGGCGACTTCGTCGACATCCGACATATCTCGCCCCAGGCCCCAATGGGCATGATAGACCGCCTCGGCCAACTGCTTCGCCTTTGCTGGGTCGGTGTCGTCGAGCCAATAAAATGCACGGCTCGCGGCAAGCGAATTCATCGGCATGTTATCGGGCATGGTAAAGGCAAGACCCATGATCTTGGCACAACGAACGATATCGTTTTTGAAGTAGTCGCCTTTGATCGGAACCAATACGTTTGGCTGGCTACCGGTGGCTTGCAACGCCGCGCCCAGCATGATCGGGCGCCACTGAACGGTCCGTCCATATTTTGCGGCGATACCGTCAATTTTGACACTTGCGAAATACCCATAAGGGCTCGCGAACTCGAAATAGAATTCTATGGGTTTATGCTCGTTCATAGCGCTATGACTACCATGGAATCGGGGTGCCGTCGTAATTGACATACTGCCCGGCCATGGAGGGCGTCAACGCCTCGAATGTTTCACGCATCGCGGTGACGCTTGTTTGTGCATCGATTGCCGCGCTCGGTCCTCCCATGTCGGTTTGAACCCAGCCCGGATGGATCAGCAAAGTTGTGATTCCTTTGGCGCGGAGATCCGGAGCTACACTGCGCACGGCCTGATTGAGAGCGGCTTTGGAGGAGCGATAGATTGGCATACCACCACTATTCTCCGCGATGCTTCCCATGATGCTCGACAGAAAGATTATCTGCTTGCGTTTCGACCGTTCCACATGCGGTGCAAATATTTCAGACACCCGCAGCGGTGCCAGCACATTTACCCACAGCACCTCGTCCCAGGCATCGTAATCGAGATTTCCGAAATTCGTATGCTTGGCAAGGTTTATACCTGCATTGTTAATCAGGAGATCGATCACTTCTCCGTCCAATTGTTCGGCAAGGTTTTTGACGCTCACGGGGTCCGCGACGTCGAGTTCGTAGGCTTCGCCCTCGCCATAGCCCGCGCCTTCCGGATCACGGCAAGTCGCCACGACATTCCAGCCCGCCTCTCGATATTGGGATACGAATTCACGACCGATGCCCCTGCTCGCACCAGTCACCATCACTGTCGGCATGTCATTGTCCCCGATGATGCCTTGTTTCGACTATTAGACTGGAATTGTTGGACTTTGGCTATATGCCAGCACCTCTAACCGCCAGTTTCGTCGAACAATTCACGGCCGATCAACATACGGCGTATTTCCGAGGTTCCAGCGCCAATTTCATAGAGCTTTGCGTCCCGTAAAAGCCGACCCGTAGAGCTGTCATTGACATACCCGGTACCGCCCAAGCACTGAATTGCCTCCAACGCCATCCCGGTCGCCCGCTCTGCGGAATACAGAATGACTCCTGCCGCGTCCTTGCGCGTTACATCCCCGCGATCGCAGGCTTGGGCCACGGTATAAGCATAGGCCTTACACGCATTCAGGGTCGTGTACATGTCGGCCAATTTTGCCTGCATGATTTGAAACGAGCCGATCGGTCGCCCGAATTGCTGACGGTCGTGGAGATACGGCACGACGAGATCAAGACACGCCTGCATGATGCCAAGCGGGCCACCCGCCAATACCAACCGCTCGTAATCGAGCCCGCTCATCAAAACACCGACACCGTCATCGACGGTGCCTAGAACATTCTCTGTCGGAATCACGCAATCCTCGAACACAAGTTCGCAGGTGTTGGATCCCCGCATACCCAGCTTATCGAGCTTCGGCGAAGTGGAAAATCCGGCCATTTCCTTCTCGACAATAAACGCGGTAATTCCCTTCGATCCCGCTTCAGGGTCGGTCTTGGCGTAGACGATCAATACGTCCGCGTCCGGTCCATTGGTGATCCACATTTTTGTGCCGTTCAAAACGTAGGCATCGGATTTCTTATCGGCTTTCAGCTTCATCGAGACGACGTCGGAACCGGCGCCAGGCTCACTCATGGCGAGAGAACCGACATGCTCGCCCGAAATCAATTTCCCCAGATACCGTCGTTTCTGTTCTTCGGTTCCGTTGCGTCGGATTTGATTGACGCAGAGATTGGAATGCGCGCCATAGGAAAGTCCGACCGACGCTGATGCCCGGCTGATCTCCTCCATCGCCACCACATGTGCCGTATAGCCCATCCCGGCACCGCCATATTCTTCTTCGACGGTAATACCATGGAGCCCGAGCGCACCAATTTCAGGCCACAAGTCCCGCGGAAACTCGTTACTTTCATCGATTTCTTGGGCACGCGGCGCAATCTGTTCGGACGCGAATGCGCGAGTGCTGTCCCGAACCATTTCTATGGTTTCGTCGAGGCCGAAATCGAACTGCGGCAAATCGTTAGGTATCATGCCGCACTCCTACAGCAAGACCCAGGCAGCAAGGCCCAGAAAAGTGAAAAAACCGACCACATCGGTCGTTGCCGTAACGACAACTGACGACGCCACCGCTGGATCTATCCCCATGCGATCAAGTGCCAACGGCGCTGTGACTCCGATAAATCCGGCTACCAACAAATTTATAACCATTGCCGCGGCGATGACGCCACCAAGTACCGGATCGGCAAACCAGAAGCCCGCGACAACCGCCAATATAATCGCCAACAAAAACCCGTTAATGCCCCCGACCAAAATTTCTTTGCCCGTGATGCGGAGCGCATTAGCTGGGGTAAGCTCTTTCATCGCCAAGGCCCGCACGGCAACGGTCAGTGCTTGGGTTCCTGCATTGCCGCCAAGAGCGGCTACAATCGGCATGAGAATCGCCAATGCGACAACCTTTTCGATCGCTGCCTCGAAAAATCCAATGACGATTGCCGACAAGATGGCGGTACCGAGATTGACCAGTAACCAGGAAAAACGGGCACGGGTCGTATCGATCACAGCGTCGTAAAAGTCATCTTCCTTAACACCTGCGAGTTTGAGGATATCTTCTTCCGCTTCCTCATCGATCACATCCACCACATCATCGATGGTGACGATGCCAATCATACGTCCATCATCGTCGACCACCGGCGCTGAGACGTAACCATATTGGCGAAACAGGAAGGCAACATCTTCCTGGTCCATCTGAGCTGGCAACACTTTCAAATCCTCATGCATCAACTCAGTTACCGCCACCCTGCGCTCGGCCCGCAGTAATTTATGCAGCGGGACCCAACCAATCGGCTTATGGCCCGGATCAACCACAAACAAATTGTAGAACTGCTCGGGCAAGTCTGCGTCGCTCCGCATGAAATCGATTGCATCGCCAACTTTCCAGAATTGCGGCGCGGTCGCCGCTTCGCGGCGCATAAGGCGTCCCGCACTGTCCTCGGGATACCGAAGTGCGTCTTCAAGTAGAGCACGATCTGCTTCAGGCACAGCTTCCAATGTTTCTCGTTGGTCATCGGCCTCCAAGTCTTCGAGAATATCGACCGCATCGTCGGATTCGAGTTCCTGGACGACAGCCGCGATCTTTTTGTTGTCGAGATCATCGAGGAAAACTTCGCGTAAGCCCTCATCAACATAGGTCCAAAATTCGGGATCGATATGGTCCGCGATGTAATTCATGAAATCGGTTCGTGCCGACCGAGAAAATCGCTCGAACAAATCGGCGAGATCAGCAGCATGAAGCGGTTCGATCAAACCCTCGACTGCTTCGATGCGGCCTTCTTCCAGGGCAGCGGTTACCGCACGCACCAAATCATCGTTAACGCCATAAAGGTCACCCAATTCATCAGTCGTACCGGGATCGATAAGGTCTGTATCCGCCATTTCTGTAGCCTTTAACTTCCCCTAACCGCGCTGTGGCTGCGCGTCGACAACCGAAAGCGCAGTCATATTCACTAACCCCCTTGCGGAAATCGACGGGGTCACCACATGGGCCGGCTTTGCGGTACCGATCAGCATCGGACCAACCGGTACGATTTGTGGATCGAGCGCTTTGATCATATTGAACACGATGTTTGCTGCATCGAGATTGGGCATGATCAAAAGATTGGCGATACCCTGCAGTTTTGAATCGGGGAACGTTCGCTGCCTTACCACCGGGTCAAGCGCCGCATCCGCATGCATTTCGCCATCCACCGCAAGTTCGGGGTAGTCGCGGTGTAGTATGGCCACTGCGTCGCGCAGTTTCACCGCGGAATCGGAATCCCGCGTACCGAAATTTGAATAGGAAAGCAACGCTACATTGGGTCGAATTCCGAACCTGCGGACTTCTTCGGAGGCCAATAGCACCATTTCGACCAATTCATCGGTGCTGGGGTTCGGGGAGACATGAGTGTCCGCCAAAAAGTAGAGCCCTTGGGGCATCACCATCAGAGTCAATGCGGACAGATCGCGGACACCGTCGCGCTTGCCGATGATGTCCTGCACATGACGAAGATGAACCCTGAATTGTCCAATCACACCCGCGATCATCGCGTCCGCATCGCCCATATGTACCATCATTGCCGCACGCAGGGTCGTTCGTGTACGCACGTACCGGTCCGCCAAGTCCGGCGAAACGCCTTTGCGCGACATCAGCGCATGATAAGCCTCGGCATAGCGTTTGGCGCTTTCCTCATGTTCAGGGTCGATAACCTCCAGATCTCCGCCAATTTCGATACGCAAACCGAGATCGTTGATCGTTTGTGCCACGACCGCCTCACGACCAATAAGGATCGGCTTGGCCAAGCCTTCGTCGATCACCACCTGGCAGGCATGGAGAACGCGACGCGATTCCCCGTCCGCATAAACGACGCGTTTCGGATTCAATCGTGCCCGTTCGAAGACAGGCTTCATCACAAGACCGGTTCGCCAGACAAACTGAGACAGTCGCTGTCGGTAACTGTCTTGGTCAGTAAACGGACGGGTCGCAACGCCACTGTCGATCGCGGCCTTCGCCACCGCAGGCGCGACCTCGGTCATCAGCCGGGGATCGAAAGGCTTGGGTATGAGGTAATCCGGCCCGAAACGGGAGGCCTGTTCGCCATATGCGCGTTCGACAACGTCGGACCCCTCCGCCCTGGCTAGTTGGGCAATAGCCTTGACGCAGGCAATTTTCATTTCTTCGTTGATTGCGGTAGCGCCCACGTCTAGGGCTCCCCGAAAAATAAAGGGAAAGCAAAGTACGTTGTTCACCTGGTTGGGGTAGTCCGATCTGCCGGTCGCGATTATCGCGTCGGGCCTGGCCGTCTTTGCTTCCTCGGGCAATATCTCGGGCGTTGGATTGGCAAGAGCCATGATAAGCGGCTGCTCACCCATGGACTTGACCATATCCTGCGTCAGTACTTTAGGTGCGGACAGGCCAAGAAAAATATCCGCATCCTCGATTACCTCTCCAAGCGTGCGGGCGTCGGTGTTCTTGGCATACCGTTCCTTGCGCGGGTCCATTAGTTCCTTACGGCCCTCATAAACCACACCTTCGATATCGGTGACCCAAGTGTTGTCCACCGAGAGCCCCATCGATACCAAAAGATCCAGACAGGCTGATGCTGCCGCGCCCGCCCCAGACGCAACCAGTTTCACCTCGGACAGGTCTTTGCCGACAATTTGCAGGCCATTATAGATCGCTGCCGCCACGATGATGGCCGTGCCATGCTGATCGTCGTGAAAAACCGGGATGTTCATCTGCTCGCGGAGCTGGCGCTCGACCACGAAACATTCGGGCGCCTTGATGTCCTCGAGATTGATGCCGCCGAAGGTCGGT
>DLVK01000383.1:0-3079 GCA_003444235.1 Rhodospirillaceae bacterium | reverse complement strand
GCACGGCATCCTGATCTATGCGGATTCTTCCGCCCTAACAGCTGGAGCGTCGGGCAATGCCGAGCCCGAGCGGCGCGGCGCTCAGTTGGCGCTACATTCGATGTTGGGGTATGGCGGTGGTTTTGCGGGATCGGTGGTGTTTGGTGTCGTGCTTGATTTTGCAGGTGGACAAAGCACAACCGGTTGGATCGCGGCCTTTGCCAGTGTGTTGTTGATTTTGTGTATCGGTCCGTTGGCAATTTGGCGGTTGCAGCCGAAAGATATGCCCGGCGATAAACCGTGGCGCTCGTCGGTTGCAAAGTAATGCTACGACCACTTCACTTGATGAAATCGAGAGAAACGGAGGCATTCGAATGAAGGCCATGGTGTTAACCGCGCCGGGAGTACCATTTGAACTGATGGACGTGCCCGACCCGACGCCCGGCCCTGGCGAAGCAGTGGCACGGGTCGTTACCTGCGGCGCAGGGCTCACAATCCAACATATTCGTGCCGGCCGCTCCAAAGTCGAATATCCCCGCATTATCGGTCATGAAATTACCGCTGAGATCACCGAACTTGGAAAAGATGTTGAAGACCTAAATGTGGGCGATTGGGTCACCGCCTATTACTACCTAACCTGTGGAAAATGCCATTGGTGTCGTAAGGGACGTGAGACGCTTTGCACGGACATTCCCGGCACCGTCGGGCGCGCCTGTGACGGCGGTTATGCGGAGTTTATCAAGTTGCCCGCATCAAGCTTTATCAAGTTTCCCGACGGGATCGATTATAAGGCCCATCCCGCAGAGGCCGGCGTAATAACCGACGCTATCGCGACGCCGGTGAAGGTCATTCGCAAAGGTCGCATTGATCCCGACGAATGGGTTGCTGTCGTTGGTGCGGGCGGCGGACTTGGGCTGCAAATGGTGCAGGTCGCGAAATGGGCGAAGGCAAGGGAGATTGCGGTGGATACGCGAGCGGAGAAATTCGACGCCTGCCTTGCGGCCGGTGCCGAAGCCACGGTGGATGCGACCGAAGGCGATGTTGCTGGGGCACTTCGTGATCTCACCGATGGGCTTGGCGTTGATGCAGCAATCGATTTTGTGGCTTCTAAAGCTAGTTTGGAAACCGGTTTCGGTGGATTGAACAAGGGGGGACGCTTGATCGTCCTGGGCGGTGCACCGCAGAGCTTCACCCTTGATACGGATGCGTTGAAGCTTGAGCGCGAAGTTATTGGCAGCAAATACGCGACCCGGGACGAAGTGCGTGAAGCTTTGGATTTGGTCGCCACGGGTGAAATTTGGCCGATTGTAAACGACGTAGTGCCTTTGGAAGAAGCCGAGGCGTTGCATAGCAGGCTAGAGCAGGGCCTGGTCACCGGCCGGGCTGCTGTGCGCGTTGCCTCTTCTTAAAACTCGAATTTCCGGTCAGTCTATCAACCATCTGATGGAAGCTGAATTCACGTGATATATTTTCCATCAAACTTATCAGGGGAATCGGCATGTGCGACATAAATGGATGCGGAAACCGCGATAGTGGGCCGTTGCCCGAGGTTACCGACGAGCAGCGCCGAAACTTTCTCAAAGGTGCGGCGGTTTTGCCGCTGGCAACTGTGCTTGCCTATCCGGAATTCGTCGCGGCGGCGGCTCGAACCGTGCGGCCGTTTGCGATCCCCTTGGATGATGTTGAGGCGACAGGTTATGTCGCCATGCCGGACAAATTCCCGGCGCCGACCTTATTGCTGGTTCACGAATGGTGGGGCCTAAACGACAATATCAAGGCAGTCGCCGCCGACTTTGCGGCGCAAGGTTATATCGCCGCTGCGATCGATCTCTATGACGGTAAGGTCGCCAAAACTCGCCCGGAAGCAAAAAAACTTAAAAATACCGTCGATAAGAAGAGAGCGGAAAAACAAGTGCGCGGTGTGCTCGACTGGCTCAGTCGGCACCGCAAGGGAAATCGTAAAGTGGGTACGGTTGGTTGGTGTTTTGGTGGCGGTTGGTCGCTAAATGCATCGCTCCTGGCACCGGTGGATGCAACAGTGATCTATTACGGAAACGTCAAGAAGAAAGCCAAGGAGTTGGAGCTGCTAACCGGTCCGGTGATGGGCCATTTTGGCACCAAGGATAAGCGTATCAACGCGCAAATGGTCGGTGCGTTTGAAAAGGAAATGCAGCGGGCCGGTAAAAACGACCTTTCGGTCCATTGGTATGTTGCCGATCATGCATTCGCTAATCCGACCGGCGCTCGCTACGATGCGGAGGATGCGGCGCTCGCCTGGACACGAACGCTCGCCTTTTTCGAGAAGCATCTTCGCTAACCGTGCGCGGTCAGCAATAAGGCAACAATTGCCGCCACGACCCAAAACATCAGTGTGAGCACCGGAACCGAGCGGGTGCCATACCGCTTAGTAAGGATAAGCAAGGTGCCGACTGTTCCAATGGTGGTGGCGAGGGAAACATTCTGAGCACTCAAGCCGAAATGACGCATCGCGTAGACAGCGGCTGCGAGCAGTAGGACGAGCCCCGTCGTCGCGAGAATTTGCAGCGGTTTAGATGCTTGGGGCGATTGTGGGTCCTCGCTCATGCCTTGCCGGTGGTGTCGAGAGTGGCGATATCGTCGATTGTCTCGATCTCACAAAGCTGTTCAAACAATCTTTCCGCTTCTTTGTCACCAAGGCGATAGCAGAGTTTGGAGAACTTCTCCCACAAACTTTCGCGGTCCAGCGGGTCGATGGGAAGGCCTTTGAAGCTCGGGGAATCATGGGTGATTTCTCGACCGTCTTTGAGGGTAACCGTAAGCCGGCTGCCGAGCGCATATTCGTATTGGGCATCTTCGGGCAGTTCGCGGATTTCCACGTTGCGGCAGACCTCACGAATTTTGGGATCGTCGATACTCTCCTGACTGAAATTGCGCGGATCCATGGGGTCTTTGAACAATGCCAACGCGGCACAGAAGGCGTTGGAATACTGACCGAGCATCACATCGGTGGGTTCCAGAATGTAATGATGGGTGCCACATTTCTTGGCGCCTTCAATCAAAATCTTGGCCACATCATCGCCGCTGAAGCCATGTTCCGCTTTCATATCGAGAATGCCCTGGC
>DLVK01000352.1:0-7793 GCA_003444235.1 Rhodospirillaceae bacterium | reverse complement strand
CAGATCAATCCAACTTTGCGCAGGAATACGAAAAGCACCATTACCGGTGCCACCACCCGCAACAGCCACAACCACGCGAGACCGAGCCAATCCTCGGCAAACCCGGTTTCGCCGAGCACTGTATCCCTTCGCCAGGCCCAGCCGACAAAGAGTGCTGTAATCATGCCACCGATGGGCAGCGCCAGATTGAGCATCAGGAAATCGAGTATGTCGAGGATCGTCTTGTCACCCCATTTCACGTGCCCGAGCACGCCAAACCCGAGCGACGAGGGGATGCCAATCACGAATATCACCAGGCCGACGATGATCGCCGTCTTGGCGCGTGCCTCTTTCAATACGCGCATGAAAAAGGCCACCGGTACTTCCAGCAACGACGCCATCGACGTTAGCGCAGCGAACACCAACAGCAGGAAGAACAGCACGCCGACCAATTCTCCACCCGGCATAATCTGGAATAGACCGGGTAGTACGATGAAGCTCAAACCCGCGCCAGCCGCCGGACTGAGTCCGAAGGCGAATACCGCGGGGAAAATCGCCATGCCGGCAATGATGGCAAATTTGGTATCGCCCGTGGCGGTCGCACCGGCGCTCACGGGCAATCTGGTTTCCGCCGAAAGATAGCTGCCGTAGGTGATGAAGACCGCCATGCCGATGGAAAGCGAGAAAAACGCCTGCCCCAATGCGGTCAGATAGACCTCGGGCTCGAATAGCTTGCTCCAGTCCGGCGAAAATAGAAACGCCAAGCCCTTCGCGGCACCGTCCAGGCTCATGCTGTAGCCGGCCAATACGATCACCAGCAATGCCAAGGCCGGAATAAGCACTCTATTCCAACGTTCGAGACCCTTCTGCACCCCTCCAGCGACGATATAGATGGTCGCCCCCATCATTACACCTTGCCAGAGGATGGGTTCCCAAGCTTCCGAGATATAGCCGCCGAAAAATTTTCCGTAGCCGCCCTTGGTCACCTCCCAAAGACCGCCGCCAGCACGCACTTGGACATCGACAGCACCGGCACCGGCACCGGCAAAGTGATCATCGGTGGTATCGACGCATTCCAAGGCTCAGGCACATGGGCAATCGGCGATGTGGACCTGGAATTCGAAGCCGGCGCCAGTTTCTTCCTTGGCTTGCAGTCCCCGACGATCGAATTCGACGATACGGGCTTTGCGACCCGCACGATCAGCGGCGCCGGCACGATGAACATATCCAATAACGGTTCGATCGACCTGTCGAACGACGTGATTACAGGCAATATCTCGGGTAATGCCGGCGGTGCCGCTTCCGTTGCCAACGCCAGCAACCTTACCATCAACGGCAATCTGAATATGGGCACTTCGTCGGGGACCTTGTCCGCCTTCGCGCTTAATTTGGGCACGTCCTCGACACTGACCGGCACCGGTAATGTCACCGCCAACAACTCGATCACGGTTTCGAACGACAAGATCGCCGGTGGTCTCGAGTTCACGCTCGGCACGACAGGCACCTTGTCCGCAGACACGTCCACCACCTTTACCGTCGATGCATCCAACCTGAAGGTACTTGCCGGCGGCGTGTTCGACGGCAGCGGAATTCTGAGCGTCGAAAATGGCGGGTCGGTCGACTTCAGCGCAGGCGCCGGCAGCTCCACCTTCGATGGCGTTCTGCTAACCGATGCGACCAGTTCGGTTTCTATCAACGACGACGTGACTTTCGACTTCAACGGCACCACCAGCAACAATGCCGGGTCCATTTCGGTGAACGAAAACGCCACTTTCGATCTCAATGGCGGCGAATTCACCAATAGCGGAAATATGACGATCGCGGCCAGCAAGACGCTTGTCGTGGAAAGCGCCAGTGCCGCGACCTTCACAAATGCAGTCGGCGGCTCGATCGGCGGCACCGGCACGCTCGATACCAGCGACGGCGACGTAACGCTGGTCAACAACGGCACGATCACCGCCGGTAATTCGCCGGGCGAATTGACCATCATGGGCGATGTCGTCCTCGGCGAAGAAGGCCTGACATTGATGGAAATCGGCGGTACCGAAGCGGGCACCGAGCATGACAAACTCAACGTCACCGATTCCTTGCAGCTGGGCGGTACGTTGGATGTGGTCGAATATGGCGGCTTTACTGTCTCGGCCGGTGACAGCTTCACCCTGTTCGAAGCCGGATCGATTTCCAGCAGCTTCGATTACATCACCGGCCTCAATGTGGGCCATGGCGTCTTGATCGATCTGCAACAGACCTCGACGCAGATTACCGCTATCGGTAAAGCGGTGACGCATCAGGGCACGAGCAATGACGACGTCCTCAACGGAACCTCCGGCGACGATGCCATGACCGGTGGCGCCGGAGACGATACGCTAACCGGCAATGGCGGCAACGACGTAATGTTCGGCGATGAAGGCAACGACCTTTTCGTGATGGATAATCTCGACTTCTCACGCATCGATGGCGGTGCGGGTATCGATACGCTGGCCCTCACCGGCTCAAATCAGAGCTTCAATCTGACTGGCCTCCGCGGCGATCAGATCCAGGATATCGAAATGATCGATATTTCGGGCCTCACCGGCGGCACGCTCACCTTGAACGCCGATCTGCTCCTCTCGATTACCCATGGCACGAACGGCCTGACGGGCGAAACCGATATGCTGGTAATCGATGGTGGCGCGGATGACAGTGTGGATGCGGGCGGTGGCTGGACCAACACCGGTTCCACCACAATCGACGGCGAAAGCTACTCGGTATATCAGAACACCAACGGCGCCCAGGTCGCGGTGGACCAACAGGTCGGCTTCGCCTAGGACCCTGAGGCCTAGAATCCAGAGGTCGAAGCCCTATTCCAGACTTCGACCCCGAAAATCTTCAAAATTTTAGAAAGACGTGGACCGGCTCAATGCCCGTGATCGTGATGTTGTTCACCGGCACCGAACGTCCAACCTAACCCGACCCAAAAGGCGTGAGCGGTTGTATCTTCCTTAGTGTCGATGGCATTCAGATGATCCGCTTTATCATAGTTGTATTGAAACCGCAGATGCGCACGGGGCGCAAACCGCCAGCCCAAAATCGGTGAAAACCGCTGCCGCTGATCGAGATCGGCACTGCCGTCACGGGCGGGTTCGTCTCCGCTACCAGTAGCCCTTTCATAACGAAATCCGAGCCAATATTTGTTCCCGTATTCCAGCGCGATCTGCGAATACAAGCCATGATCGATCAAGGTATCGGTGCCGGTTCCACCCGCCACGTCGCGCTGCGCCCGATATCGGCGATACATGAACTCATTCGTCCACCGCAGGTCCCACATTTTCGCGATCGGGTAATTTACGGTGAGATCGGCGCCGTAAATTTGCGTATTGCCCGAGGGGCCCGTGGCATTCGGCCCGAACAGACCCGAGAAACCCGCGCGCACTTTGGCTTTGCCGAGTTCCAACCGGTTGTCGAAACGGGTCAAATAGACGAGATCGTCGATACCGTTGACGTTCCCTTTGCGGCGAGCCCGCTCGCTGAGAGCTTCGTCGCTGCCGAGAAAGCTTTTCATCGTTTCGCCGGTTGGGTTTTGCGCGCCCACATGAAGGTGTGCATACCATGGCCCCACCATCGGCGTTTTCCAACCGATGCGAACACCGGTCTGACGGGCGCCGTCACCGCCGAACATACGAGAATTCACCACCGGCTGATCGATCCAGGCCCAATCATGGAGATGTTGTGGATTCAGAACGCCGAACTCCGTAAACATCTGTCCTGCTTCGATATCGAAACCATAGGGAAGACTGTTGGTGCGCATGAAGGCTTCTTCGAGTTCGACACCCGTCCCACCGGTCAGTTGGTTGATTACGAACGCGATATGCAATTCGGCATCAAAAGCGCGTTCCACACTACCGATCATCGAAAAATCGGCGCTCTGCAAACGAAAACCGGTTGCCTTGGGGTCATGCCCGCCAGCCTGAAGGTTTTGCGACACGGCACTGGGTTCGGAACTGTATCCAGCGGCCGCGTTGAAAGCGACACCGATCCAATCAAGCGCCGCTCTACGCCCTTGAATTGTCGTCGAGTAGACCGCTTTATCCTCTTTCTCATCTGTATGGCCGGCATGGTCTTTGTGATCGTCATGACCTTTATGACCGCCATGACCCTTGTGACCATGCCCATGACCACCGCTGCCTTTAGTGGTGGTCACCCTGTGGCCGCCACCATTTGCCTTCAACGCACGGCGTAGTCTTTGAATTTCTCGATCTTTCGCTGCGTCTCGCGACAACAGATCCTGCAGTGTCTGCTCGAGTAGCTTCATTCGCTGCTCCAGCGTAGGCGCAGCTACTGTTGTGCCCGCCGAGAACGCAATAAGCGAAATGGCGGTTAGTGCGAATAAAATACGTTTCATCGGTCTCTCCCAATTAGTAACGTTATAACGTCACATTTTTGTGCAGAATTTCGTTTTATTTGCCGTCGGTTCCAGCGTTTTACTTCCCTTTAAGGCAATTGCTGATCGCAGACGCGAGGTTGCGAATCAGTTTCCCATAAGCCGCGGTTCCGGGTTTAAGCCCCGAACCCAATGGATCGAGTGTGGCGACGCGAGCCGGCGTACCGCGAACTACGGATTCCGCCAATTTCCCGTCGAATTGCGGCTCGCGGAAAACGCAAACCACATTTGAGCCGAGGATCTTCTTGCGAATCTTGAACATTCGTTTGGCACTGGGGGCATGGCCCGTATGGACCAACAGGGACCCTGCAGCGGATAGTTTAAAGCGCCGCTCAAAATACTGATATGCGTCGTGGAACACGATGAAAGGTCGTTTCCTAAGCGGCTTCAAGGATTGCGACACTTGGGCTTCGAGCGCGGTCAACTGCTGCACGAGTTTGGCCCCATTGGCCTTATAGCGCTCGCGATTTGCCGGATCTGCCTTGCTTAGTTTCCGGGCGATAACCTTCGCCATTGCGCGGGCATTTGCCGGATCAAGCCAAACATGCGGATCGGTTTCCGCTCCATGATCGTGACCATGGCCATGACCGTGCCCATGACCCCCGTGCGCGTCTTCTCCTTCGCCTTCCCAGATGCCTCCGCTCCGGCCTTTCAATTTCGTGACGCCAGGTGCGTGCATTAGCGGAACAGATCGATCCCGACTATTGGACAAGATTTTTCCGATTTTCGGTTCCAGGCCTTTGCCTACCCAAAAGGCGACATCGGCCGAAGTCAGAGCTTTCACCTGCGATGGGCGCAGCACAACACGATGCGGCGATACTTGAGGCGGAACCAACAATGTTGGTTCGCCAACGCCCGCCATCACCGACGCGACCAAAGAATGAATCGGCAAAATGGTAGCGACTACTTTTGGTGCCGCAGAAGCTGAAGTCATTGTAAAGACAACGAAAAATACGGATACGGCACATTTTTTAAACAGTTGCACGATGCCTCCCTGAGAAAAATCTTTCGTATAGATGTGATAACATAACAATGTGATATAATGTAACATCCCGCCCGTCAAGCAAGGGTCCGGTAAATGATTACCCCTAAAGGAATGGAACAATGAACGACGATGCCGTTTTTCCCGCTCCGGAACATGACCACGACGCCTGCATCGCCGAAGCACTCGCCAATGCAGAAAGTCTATGCCAATCGCGAGGGGTGCGATTGACACCCCAGCGACGGCGAATTCTGGAGATAGTATGGTCCAGCCATCTACCGATTGGCGCCTATGACATACTCGACCGGATGAACGAAGATGGCGACGGCCGCGCAGCACCAATGACCGTTTATCGCGCACTCGATTTCCTTATCGAAAATGGCCTAGTGCACCGACTGGCAAGTCTCAATGCCTATTTCGGTTGCGATCACCCAGACACTCAACACAACACATACTTTCTAATTTGCGGAGATTGCGGCCGCGCGGCAGAAATGGAAGATAGAGAAATCGAATCCGCCATCGCCTCTGCTGCTCAACGAAGTGGCTTCGAGGTACGTCACCAATTGCTGGAGGTAGCGGGGCTTTGTAACGATTGCCACGAAAAAGCATGAACACCGAAAGCAACATTCTTGTAGAGGCCAAGGACGTCAGCCTCAATTTCAACCAACGAGCTGGCGTCGAGAATGTCTCGGTAACGATACGCACTGGTGAGATTGTCACCCTGATCGGCCCCAACGGCGCCGGTAAATCGACCCTAGCTCGAATTCTACTCGGATTGTTGCAGCCCGATAGCGGCGAGATTCAACGTAAACCGAACCTACGCGTCGGCTACGTACCGCAGAAACTTGCCGCTGACCCATCTGTTCCCATGACAGTGAATCGTTTTCTGAAAATGGCGGTCCCAGCGGACGATCATGTAATGGAAGAAATCTTAACCGAGGTGGGCGCGAACCAATTAGCAGACGCATCATTGGATGAACTTTCCGGTGGCGAATTACAACGTATACATCTCGCGCGAGCGCTGTTGCGGTCGCCGGATCTGCTCGTACTCGACGAGCCGACCCAAAACGTCGATTTTACGGGACAGGCGGAACTTTACGCACTGATTACCGAAATTCGCGACCGACGGGGGTGCGGTATTTTGATAATCTCGCACGACCTACATTTGGTCATGTCAAAAACTGACCATGTGCTCTGTCTCAACCAGCATGTCTGCTGCGAAGGCCAACCGGAGGCTGTCAGCCGCCATCCCGAATATCAAGCCCTCTTCGGACCGAAGGTAGCCGAAGGGTTAGCGGTCTACAGCCATCATCATGACCATCAACATGGCCTATCTGGCGAAATAAAACCCGACCATACGGATCACTCCCACCACTCCTCCAATGATTGACTCTTTTATTTTGAATGGATTGCTTGCTGGGATCGGCGTCGCGATAGTCGGCGGTCCGCTCGGTTGTTTCGTTGTCTGGCGGCGATTGGCGTATTTCGGCGATTCGCTCGCCCATTCGGCTCTATTCGGAATTGCTCTCGGGTTTTTGTTGGGGATAGACCTCACGCTTGGCATTGCGCTCACTTGCGTAGTTTTCGCGGTAGCCATCGTGTTCCTTCAAGAGCAAAACAAATTAGCATCCGATACACTACTCGGCATTCTGTCCCATACAGCGCTCTCTTTAGGCTTAGTCGTGATAGCCTTCTTGCAAACCGTGCAAATCGATTTGCTCGCCTATCTGTTCGGCGATGTATTGGCGGTTCGCGACAACGATCTGATCCTAATCTATGGAGGAGCAATCCTTGTATTAACCACGCTTCTATGGATTTGGCGCTCATTGATTGCCCTCACGATGCACGAAGAGTTGGCCCGTGCCGAAGGTGTGCCAGTCTTTCGCGTTCGCCTAATCTTTACACTGCTACTTGCGGTGACAATCGCAATTGGCATGAAAATAATTGGCATTTTGTTAATCACATCATTGTTGATAATCCCTGCCGCCGCTGCCCGAAGATTTGCCCGCACGCCGGAGCAAATGGCGGTAATTGCGTCGATTATCGGTGCATTATCCGTGTTGACCGGTTTGCTGGGTTCGGTCCAATTCGACACGCCTTCGGGACCATCGGTGGTGGTAGCCGCCTTCTGTTTCTTTTTATTGAGCACAATATCCCGGCGCAGAAACGTTCGGGCAAATTAGCTTCAAAACTGCCAATTTATGGGAACCGTAAGCCATCGCTAAACTGGCCTTCGCGGCTGCGCGCACTTATAAAACTATTCGAAAATAAAGTCCCAAAACCTCGAGAAATACCTTCAGGCCTCCTCTCGTTGTTTTTCGCGGATCATGTGATCAGTTTCGACAAGGGAGCGTAATCAAATGGCTGTCAGAATTGGATTAGTACATTCAGTGTTGCCGGCTATCGGCGCGG
>DLVK01000461.1:5893-7927 GCA_003444235.1 Rhodospirillaceae bacterium | reverse complement strand
GCAAGATCGACAAGGCAACGCCCTGGAACGACGACCCGGCCAAGCTGCGCCAGACCCTGCTTAAGGCAGGCGTCGCCGAACTCGCAAAAAAGACCCGCAAGGTTTACGACAAGATGGAAGCGGATGCGGAGAAGCATCTCGGCTGCCCCGCCGCCCAAAAACCCTCAGCGGCTCCACTGTGTGGAGTGACGGTGCGCTATATCGCCTCGCTGAAACGGATCGTACCCAAGAAGCCGCTGTTCGCCGAGCTGGTGCATGCATTCGAGCTGGTGAAGACCGATCCCCGCATCGTCGGCATCAATCTGGTCGGCCCCGAAGACGCGCCGATCACGCTCGCCACCTATAAGACGCAGATGGAACTGATCGGCGCCCTAAAAAAGCTCATGCCCGAGGTGCCGGTCAGCCTGCATGCGGGCGAGCTCACCATCGGCATGGACCCGCCCCGGCATCTGCGCTCGCATATCCGCGATGCGGTCGAGATCGCCAAGGCCAGCCGCATTGGCCACGGCATCGACATCATGCATGAGGACCGACCGTATCAGCTGCTGAAAACCATGGCCAAGCGCAAGGTGCTGGTCGAGATCAACCTCACCAGCAACGACATCATCCTCGGAATCAAAGGGAGCGACCATCCGTTCCCGACCTATCTCAAACATGGCGTACCGCTGGCCATTTCGACCGACGATGAGGGAGTCGCGCGCATCAACCTTACCTACGAATACCGCTTCGCGGTGCAAAGTTACGACCTCACCTACGCGCAAATAAAAACCCTCTCGCGCAACAGCCTCACCTACGCCTTCCTCAAAGGCGAAAGCCTGTGGCGGGATGCGGCGAAGGGCAAAATCCGGACCGAATGCGAAAGCGATCCCGCCTCGAGAGCCTGCCGGGCCTTCCTCGACAAGAACGCCAAGGCAAAGCTGCAATGGCGCCTGGAAGAAGCGTATCGGGATTTCGAAAAGGCGGTGCAGGCGCGGTTGCGCTAATCGCTTCCCGGACCATCCGACCAGCAAATCCACCGGCTTGCGATCGTTCAGATCGCACATCTCCGTATTGCCGTCCCTTACATGGCCCGGTGCCGAGGTGATAGATTGCGTGCGAAAATAAACGGGAGCCCAAAATGTCCTTATCAGATACCGACCGCGACAATCTTCTGGACCTGCAATCGGGCCATATCAGCGATGCCATGGAGGGGATGGAGCTGCCGCGCACGGTGCTCCACGGTTACACCTATCTCGGCACGCCGGGCGCGCGCATGGTGGGGACCGCCTTTACGGTGCAGCAAATTCCGAAGCACGTCACCGCCGCCCATGGCGATGCGCTGGTGAGCCATGCGGACGTGTCGCGGGAGCTGGCGAGCGAGGGCGAAGTGGTGCTGATCGACGCGGGCGGACGCACCGATACGGGAACCTGGGGCGAGAACCATTGCATGCGCGCGCGACCGCGCGGCGTTTCCGGTGCGGTCATCAACGGCGCTACCCGCGATGCCCATGAGATCAAATCGCTGGATTTCCCCGTCTTCTGCAAGGGCTTTTCGCCGGTCAAAAGCCAATGGGACCTAGAAACCCTGTCGCACAATCAACCGATCAATTTGGATGGCGTGCAAATCCGCCCGGGCGATATCGTCTTTGGGGACGAGACGGGGATCATCGTCGTCCCCCCGGAACTGAAAGCCCCGATCATCGAGGCCGCCCAGAAGATCCGCGACAAGGAAGCGGAATGGGCGAAGGACTACGAGAAATAGAGGAGGCTCGCATGGGAGAGCTGGACGGAAAAGTTGCAGTCGTAACCGGCGGCAGCCGGGGCATGGGTCGCTCGGCCCTCAATCTATTTGCCGCCGCTGGCGCCACCGTGGTGACGTGCGGACGAACCCAGGAAGATTTGGACAAGGCGGTTTCGGAGCTGAAAGACGAATTCGGCGTGACCGCTTACGGGATCCAGACCGACATTCGCGACGGGGACTCGGTTGACGCCTTTATGGCGGAGGTCGAAGAGAATTGCGGCGCGATCCATATGCTGGGCAACAATGCGGGCGAA
>DLVK01000461.1:3483-5600 GCA_003444235.1 Rhodospirillaceae bacterium | reverse complement strand
GATCCATATGCTGGTCAACAATGCGGGCGAATCCTCCCAGCGCGCGGCGGCCGGCGCGACCATGCAAATTCAGATGACCCATCAACCGGACGATCCGGAACTGCCACCGGGCCGGTTTTCGGAAATGAAGGATAGTGAATTCCTAAAAGCATTCGAGCAGAAGGCGCTCGGGATGATTAGGGTCTCGCGCGCAGCCCTCCCGCTTCTCCGCAAAGGCGGTGCCGATGGCGGGGCGGCGGTGGTCAACATCGTTTCGACCAAGGGGCTCCAATCGCCGGTGCGAGTGGTTACCTCGGGGATCGCCTGGGCCGCAGCGATGAATTTCTCCAAGGGGCTCTCGTACGAACTGGCGCCGGACAATATTCGCGTCAACGTCCTCGGCGTCGACCGAGCCAAAACCTCGCAAACGGAAAAGTCCCGCGAACGCTGGGCGCCGGACATGACCATGGAAGAGTTCGAGGAATGGCGCTGCGTCGGCGTGCCGTTTAAGCGCATGGGCACATCGGATGAAATGGCCCAAGCGATGTTCTTCCTGGCGACACCGCGCTCTTCCTACATCACCGGCCAATGCCTCGCCATCGATGGCGGAGCGATCCGGACTCTGTAGCCAGGATCAAACCGGCTTTTCACCCTCGATCGTGACCCGGTGCATGCGGCGGGTATGGCCGGCATAGTCGAACAGTGCGTTGTGGAGCACGCAGCGATTGTCCCAGAGAACCAGTGAGCCCGGCTTCCACACGACGCGGCATTGGAACTCGTCTCGCGTCTGGTGCTCGTAGAGCCTATCCAACAAGTCGCCGGCCTCGTTATCGTCGATGCCTTCGATACCGACCGTGTGCAAGAAGCTGATATATAAGGCTTTTCGGCCTGTTTCCGGGTGAGTCCTGAAGACCGGGTGATAGTTGTCGGACTTCACCTCGCGCTTTTCCTTTTCGCCTTTCTTCGTCCCGTAAATTTTCGAACGGTCTCCCGGTTTGGCATAGCGTTTGGACCCCGAATTGAGCGCGCGCCTGCCGTCCAGCAACGCCTTTGTTTCGTCATCGAGCGTCTCGTAAGCCAAATACATATTGGAAAACAGGGTGTCGCCACCCTTCGGCGGCAACTCTTTCGCATAGAGTACCGAGCCCAGCGACGGGGTCTCCAGATAGGGCGTATCCGTATGCCAGCCGCCGCCGAAATTAACGCTGTCCGTGGGCTGGGTAAGAACTTCGATCACCTCGGGACAGTCGGGGATGCCCGCCAGAAAAGGATAGGGCACCACTTCGCCGAACATTCGAGCCACTTTTACCTGCTCGGGCGGGCTTAAATTTTGATCGCGAAAAACCAATACCGATCGCTCGAGGAACGTCTGGTGAATTAGGGCTTCGTCGTCCTCGCTAAGCGGCTTGGCAAGGTCTATATCCGAAATCTCGGCCCCGAGCGCCTCGGAAACATTCTTTATTCTCATTCGCTCACTTTCGATTGCGGCTCGATCATAATCGAGCCACGTTCGGAACGAAACCACCCGCAATCGACCCCAGGACTTGCTGACAGGTCGCAAGGGACGCGCTAGACTCCAGGCCATGACTTCCGCCCAAGCGAAATTTTTCCCCGGTCAGTTAATCCATCATAAGCGGTTCGATTATCGCGGCGTTATCGTGGACGTGGACCCGGATTTTCAAGGCACCGAAGAATGGTACCAGACGATGGCGCGCTCGCAGCCGCCACGGGATAAACCCTGGTACCACGTGCTGGTGGATAACGCCGATCACATGACCTATGTCGCCGAACGCAATCTGGAGGCGGACGGCACGGCCGAACCGATCAAACACCCGGCGCTCGGCCAATTCTTTGAGCGTTTCGAGAACGGTACCTATGTGGCGAGATCGCGCGCGAATTAGGTTCCGGCGATGGACCGGCCTGTGTGCGATTCTGATCGCACTTGCCGCCGCGCCGTTACCCGCTACGGCCGCCCCCAAAGACACACTGGTCATCGGGATTAGCCAATTCCCGAACAACTTCAACCCGCTTATAGACAGTATGTTGGCGAAATCCTACATGCTGGCCTTCGCGCGGCGGCGCATCACTATTTACGATTCAAATTGGAAACTGATCTGCATGCTCTGCGACAGCTTGGG
>DLVK01000461.1:0-3164 GCA_003444235.1 Rhodospirillaceae bacterium | reverse complement strand
CCGAGCCTCGCCAAGGGCAGCGCGAAATTCATTCAAACGAAAGACGGTAAAGACGGCATCGCCGTCACCTACACGCTCGACAAACGCGCGGTTTGGGGCGACGGCACGCCGATCACCACCAAAGATGTCCTGTTTACCTGGAAAGTGGGCCGGCACAAGCTTACGGGTGTCGCCGATTTCGAGCTCTTCCGGCGCATCGAAAAAATCGATGTCCATGACGATCATCGCTTTACGTTCATTGTCAACAAACGTACTTGCGATTACGCGGGCATCGATAATTTCCAGCTTCTGCCGGCGCATATCGATGCGAAAAACTTTGCCGAGCCGGCGGAATACCGAAACCGTAGCGCCTACGAAACCGACACCACCAATCCCGGCCTTTGGTTCGGCCCCTACGTCATCTCCAAAGTGGTGCCCGGCAGTCATGTGATCTACGAGCGCAACCCCCATTGGTGGGGTAAGAAGCCTCATTTCAAGCGCATTACCGTAATGGCGATCGAGAATACCGCCTCGGTGACCGCCAATCTGCTGGCCGGCGGCATCGACATGATTGCCGGTGAACTCGGCCTCACCGTGGACCAGGCACTCGCCTTCCAAAAACGCCACGGCGACAAATTCGTCTTTCTCTATAAGCCGGGATTGATCTACGAGCATATCGACCTCAATCTCGACAATCCGGTCCTCCAGGACCGTCGGGTCCGGAGGGCGCTGATCCACGCCATCGACCGGAAGGCCATATCCAGCCAGCTTTTCGCCGGCCACCAGCCGGTCGCGCACGCCAACGTCAATCCGCTCGATAGGGTCTTTAACCCAAAGGTGCCGACCTACGCATTCGATCCGAAAAAAGCCAAAGCACTGCTCGATGCCGCCGGCTGGTCGACAATCAAGAACGGCGTCCGCCATAACGCAAAGGGCGAAGCCCTCTATCTGGAGCTGATGACGACGGCGGGCAACAAGACGCGCGAACTCATCCAGCAGGTGCTGCAAAGCCAATGGCGCCAAGTGGGCATAGGCATTCGTATTCGCAACGAACCGCCGAGAGTCTATTTCGGAAACACAGTCACTTATCGAAAGTTCAAGGCGCTTGCGATGTATGCGTGGCTATCGGCGCCGGAAAGTATCCCGCGCTCGCAATTGCATTCGAGCATGATCCCGTCGAAGGACAATGGCTGGTCCGGGCAGAACTACCCCGGATACAACAATCCGAAAATGGATAAGGTGCTCGACGACGTGGAAGTGAAATGCCAAGAGCCCGAACGCCAGCGGCTGTGGAACAATCTGCAAAATCTCTATGCGGAGGAGTTGCCGGTGCTACCGCTCTATTTCCGAGCCAACGGCTACATCCTGCCGAAATGGCTGACCGGCATCAAACCGACGGGACATCAATATCCGACCGCCAACTGGGTCGAACATTGGGGCGTGAGGCGCTAGGGCATGCTGCGTTTCGTCGGAAACCGACTTATCGAAAGCGCTGCGGTGCTGCTGGTGATGTCGTTCGTGGTCTATTGCCTGATCGGACTGATGCCCGGCGACCCTATCGATTTGATGATCGCCGCAAACCCGGACCTGACCCCAAAAGACGCAACTCGCCTGAAGGCGCTCTACGGGCTCGATAAGCCTATTCACGAACGTTATTGGAATTGGCTCAGCTCTGCGCTCGCCGGCGATTTCGGATATTCGCGTACCTACACCCAACCCGCACTCGACATCTTGCTGCCGCGCATGGGTAACACCGCTCTCCTGATGTTGATCAGTCTGGCGCTGGCCCTGCTGATTGCCATCCCCGTCGGCATTTATGCGGCGCTTCGCCCCTACACCAAGCTCGACTACGCGATCAATCTTCTCTGCTTCGCCGGAATTTCGATCCCGTCCTTCTGGCTCGCCCTGTTGGTGATCATCTTGTTCGCGGTGACCCTGGCTTGGTTCCCCGCAGGGGGCATGGAAACAATCGGCCAAGGCGGTTTTTGGGATCGCGCATGGTATCTGGCGCTGCCGGTACTGGTACTGACGCTCCATTCCGCGGGAGGCTTTACCCGCTATATGCGTGCCAGCATGCTGCAGATCCTGCGGCAGGATTTCATTCGCACGGCCCGCGCCAAAGGCGTCGGAGAAATGCGGGTGGTGTTGGGCCATGCACTTCGCAATTCGGTCATGCCCGTGGTTACCATGGTGGGGCTCGGATTCGGCGCCCTCTTTTCCGGCGCGCTGATTACCGAGACCATGTTCTCGTGGCTCGGCATGGGAAAGACGATTTACGATGCGATCCTCGGGAACGATTTCAATTTGGCACTTGTGGGGCTCCTCTTCGCGACCGGTATGACGTTGCTAGGCAATTTCCTGGCCGATGTCTGTCAGGTTTGGATCGATCCGCGCGTCAGCTTCGCCTCGTTGGAGGATGACCGATGAGTCTGGCTTCCGCGCCCAACCTGCACGATACGCCACTTCGCCGGATGACGCGGCGCTTTCTCGAACACAAGATGGCGCTTGCCTCCGCGATCGTGCTTATCATTTTTGCGTTTCTCTCTTTTGCCGCCCCGTTGGTCGAAGCGGTGCTGGGCATCGATCATACCCATGTCGACCTCTACAAACGCTTCGAAGGGCCGTCGTTCGCCCATCCGCTCGGCACCGACGAATTGGGGCGCGATCTTTTCGTGCGCCTTTTATATGGCGGCCGAGTTTCTCTCACCGTCGCCATGATCGCCGCGCTGATCGCCGCTGTTTTCGGCACGCTGATAGGGCTGGTTGCCGGATATTATGGTGGACTTGTCGATCGCTTGTTGATGCGGATCAACGATGGCTTCATCGCGTTGCCCTTGCTACCGCTCCTAATCGTTCTCGCCGCGGTCGATTTGGAGAAGATCGGCGTTCCAAAAGCTGTCGCGCAATCGGACGATATCAGTCTCTACCGAATTGTCGTCATTATCGCGCTCGTCGGCTGGAACACGGTTGCAAGATTGGTCCGTGCGGAGACCTTGGCGCTTCGCGAACGCGAATTCGTCCGCGCTGCGGTCGCGCTCGGCGCCTCGCCCCGGCGCATCATGGTCCGGCATATCCTGCCTAACGCGATCTCGCCGATCATCGTCGCCACCACACTTTCGGTGGGAACCATAATTCTTTTCGAATCGATCTTGAGCTTCCTCGGGCTAGGCATACAGCCTCCCGTC
>DLVK01000117.1:0-7537 GCA_003444235.1 Rhodospirillaceae bacterium | reverse complement strand
GTTTATGGATCGGCTTGCCGAAGGTCTCGCGCTGTTGGGAGTATTTTACCGCCTCGTCGAGCGCTGCCTGGCTGACGCCAACACCGCGGGCGGCAACGTTGATGCGCCCGAGCTCGAGTCCCCCCATGACGTGTTTGAAGCCCTGGCCTTCCTCGCCGCCAACCAGATTTTCCGGCGGCACCCGGCAATCTTCGAATACGAGCTCGGCGGAATCGATGCCTTTGTATCCGAGCTTCTCAAGCTTGCGGGAGGGTTCGAAGCCCTCGCCTTTCTCAACCAGGAACAGACTGATGCCTTTGTGACGGGGCTCAATCTCCATATCGGTTTTGACCATCACGGCGAAAACATGGCCGTGGATGCCATTCGAAATCCACATCTTGGTGCCGTTGATCACGTAGTCGTTGCCGTCCTTGACCGCACGGGTGCGGATTGCCTGCAAATCGGTGCCGCAACTGGGTTCGGTCAGCGCGAGTCCACCCCGCAACTCGCCGGCAGCGAATTTGGGCAGCCATTTTTTGCGCTGTTCTTCGGTCCCGAAGCGCTGAACCGCCGAGGCCATGATCAAATGGGAATTGAAGATGCCCGACAGCGACATCCAGGTGCGGCTCACCCGTTCGACAATCTTGGCATAGGTCAGGCAGGACAGGCCGAGCCCGCCATACTCCTCGCGAATGATGGCGCCGAAGAGACCGAGGTCGGCCATTTTGGCGACGATTTCCTCCGGCCAAATATCGTTATGTTCGAGCTCCATGACATGGGGTTCCACGTCGCGAGTGAGGAACCGGTCGAGAGATTCGAGGATCAGGTCGTCTTGTTCTGTTTCGCTCATGGTTCAGTCCTGATCGTCGATCCCATGGCCCTGCTTCGGAACAAGCATGGTGCGCACATAAGACATGAACTCGGTGCCGTCGGCCTTGGTGCCTTTGGTGCGGATGGTCACGATGCCCTGGGTTGGGCGCGATTTGCTTTCGCGCTTTTCCAGCACTTCGCTTTCCGCATAGATCGTATCGCCGACGAAGACGGGCGCTGTGAGTTTAATGTCGGTCCAGCCGAGATTGGCAATCGCTTTCTGGCTGGTGTCCGAGACGCTCATCCCGGCAACCATCGACAAGGTGAGGCAGGAATTGACCAGCGGTTTGCCGAATTCGCTTTTTGCCGCATAAGCTTCGTCGAAATGCAGCGGATGAGTGTTCATGGTCAACAGCGTGAACCAGCTGTTATCCGCTTCCGTGATGGTGCGGCCGGGGCGATGCTCATAAACATCGCCGACCTCGAATTCCTCGAAATAACGGCCGATATCCTCGCGATATCGCTGAGGGCCGACTTCCTTTGCGCCGTAGGTCATCGCAGCGCTCCTTGAGTCCGGGTTAATAAGACCGCGGCATACCGAGCACGTGTTGGCCGATATAAGCCAGAATCATATTTTCGGAAATGGGCGCGGTGCGATAGAGGCGTGCTTCCCGCCATTTCCGCTCCACATCGTATTCGCGCGCGAAACCGAAGCCGCCATGGGTGGTCAGGCAGGCTTCCGCCGCTTCCCACGCCGCCTTGGCAGCGAGATATTTGGCCATATTCGCTTCGGCGCCGGCGGCTTCTCCGCTATCGAACAGCGACGCTGCCTTGCGAGCCATGATGTCGGCGCCTTGCAATTCCGCCCACGCCTTGGCGAGGGGGAATTGAATGCCCTGGTTTTGGCCGATGGGACGTTCGAAAACGATGCGTTCGTTGGCGTAATTGACGCCTTTCTTGATGAAAAACTTGCCGTCGCCAAGGGATTCCGCGGCAATCAAAATGCGCTCCGCATTCATCCCGTCGAGAATGTAGCGAAAGCCTTTGCCTTCCTCGCCGATCAAGGATGAACCCGGGATGCGCATATTGTCGAAGAACACTTCCGTGGTGTTGTGATTGATCATCGCATCGAGCGGTTTGATCTCGCAGCCGTTACCGGCCACTTCGCGAATGTCGACGAGGAAACAGGACAGGCCGTCGGTGCGCCGTTCGCATTCTTCAGACGGCGTCGTTCGCGCCAACAGCAGCATCAAATCCGAATGCGCCGCCCGGCTGGTCCAGACCTTCTGCCCATTGACCACATAGCCGTTTCCGTCTTTCTCCGCCTTGGTCTTGAGCTGAGTGGTGTCGGAGCCGGTGGTGGGTTCGGTAACGCCGAATGCTTGCAGACGCAATTCGCCGCTCGCAATCTTGGGCAGATATTCCTGCTTTTGTTCTTCGGAACCATGCCGCAAGACGGTCCCCATGGTGTACATCTGCGCATGGCAGGCGGCGGCAGAACAGCCGTTTTCGTGGATGGATTCCAGGATCACCGCGCCAGCACGGACCGGCAGACCCGCACCACCATATTCCTCGGGGATCAACGCGCCAAGAAATCCGCTCTCGGTCAGCGCTTTGACGAAGTCGGTCGGGTAGCTTCCTTCGGGCGGCTGATCTTCGAGATCGCGCCAATATTCGCTCGGGAAATCCTCGCAAATCTTGGCAATCGCCTCGCGGAACTCCGGGTAATCTTCTTCGATAGTCAAATTCAGAATGTCGTCGCTCATTGCCCGTCTCCCCTAGTAAGAACGCGGCATGCCGAGGACATGCTGGCCGATGAAGTTCATGATCATGTTGGGCGAGATCGGCGCATTGCGGGATAATCGTGCTTCCCGCCATTTCCGCTCCACATCATATTCGCGTGCGAAAGCGAAGCCGCCATGGGTGGTAAAGCAGGCTTCGGCGCATGCCCAAAGCGCTTCGGAACTTAAATATTTCGCGCTGTTGGCTTCGGCACCGCAGGAGAGGCCTGCCTCGAACATGGCTGTCGCCTTACGAACCATCAAATCCGAGGATTGCAGTTTTATGTACGCTTCGGCGATAGGGAACTGGATGCCCTGGTTCTTGCCGATCGGATGGCCAAAGACGACCCGCTCGTTGGCATACTTGACTGCCTTGTTCAAAAGGAACCGCGCGTTGCCGATGGATTCCGCCGATACCAGGCAGCGCTCCGCATTCATGCCGTCCAGGATGTAACGGAAGCCTTTGCCTTCTTCGCCGATCAACGCATCCCCTGGAATATGCACGTTGTCGAAAAAGATCTCCGTCGTGTTGTGGTTGATCATGGCGTCGATCGGTTTGATCTCCATGCCGTCCTTTTTGGCTTCGCGCATATCGACGAGGAATACCGAGACGCCATCGGTGCGACGTTTGCAATCCTCTTTCGGCGTGGTGCGCGCCAAAAGCAACATGACGTCGGAATGTCCGGCACGACTGATCCAGACCTTTTGGCCGTTAATCACATAGCCGTTGCCGTCGCGTTCGGCCTTGGTGCGGAGTTGGGTCGTGTCGGAACCGGTGGTCGGTTCGGTGACACCGAAGGCTTGCAGGCGGAGTTCGCCGGTGGCGATTTTCGGTAAATACTGCTGTTTCTGTTCGGGCGAACCATGCCGCAGGACCGTACCCATGGTGTACATCTGGGCGTGACAAGCGGACCCTTGGCAGCCCATTTCGCAGACGGTCTCCAAAATCACCGATCCTGCCCGGAGCGACAGGCCGGACCCGCCATACTCCTCGGGTATTAATGCGGCCAGATAACCGGAATCCGTCAGTTCTTGAACGAATTTAGTCGGATAGCTTGATTCCGGCGGCTCGTCTTCGAGACCGAGCCAGTACTCGGCTGGATACTTTTCGCAGAGTTTGCGGACTTCGCTACGGAGTTCGGGAAAATCCTCATCGTTGAGGGTCATATGGGCTTCGGCGTCACTCATGGCTATCTACTCCGCGGCTGCCGCTAGCGAGGTCGCTTGCGCGAAATTCATTGGCATACCCGCTTTAGCGATCCCGCCCGCCAACGGTTCGTCGGGCAGTTCACGGGCGACGATCTCGCGAACCGCGCAAAGTTTTTCCAGATCGATACCGGTTCTAAGTCCCATGCCCTCGAACATGAAGGCCATATCCTCCATGACCACGTTTCCGGTCGCTCCTGGTGCCCATGGGCATCCACCCAGTCCGGCGAGGCAGCCATCGAAGCGCCGGATACCGGCTTCATAGGCCGCATAGGCATTGACCACGCCCATGCCGCGCGTGTCGTGTAGGTGAATGGTGATGGGCACATCTACTTCGTCCATGACCTGAAGGCAGAGGCTTTTGATTTGTTCCGGGTTGGCGAAACCGACCGTGTCGGCAAGCGAAATCTCGTCGGCACCGGCGGCAACGAACTGTTTGGCGATGGCAATGACCGCCTTAGGGTCGATATCGCCTTCCAGCGTGCAGCCGAAGGCGGTTGCGCACCCAGCGAGCAGGGTCACTTTCTTCCCGGTTTCTGCCGCCTTTTGATCGCGGAATTCCACGATAGCCTTGAAGTCCTCGACCGATTCCTGCGGTGTGCGGCGTACATTCTTGAGATTGTGGGTTTCGCTTACCGAAGTCACATAATTCAATTGATCTACGGCGGCTTCGATGCCGCGCTCGGCACCTTTCAAATTAGGCATGAGCGCGCACATGTTGAAGCTGCCAATCTCCTTGGCCGCGGCAACCACCTCAAGCGAGTCCTGAAACTGGGGGATAAGCTTGGGGGGTACGAACGAGCAAACTTCGATGTCGCTCACGCCAGCTGCTGCCTCGGCGGCGATCCATTCTTTTTTTGCCTCGGTCGGAAAAAACGTGCCGACGTTTTGCAGGCCGTCCCGAAGGCCTACCTCGCGCAAATAGACGTCGATGTCGTCGCGGTCGAGCGCTTGGCTCATGATCTCATTCTCCTGCTTCTATCGCCGCTCCAATTCCGCATCAGTCCTAGCGCTCCGTCCAAGGCAGTGTCAATCAGGAGCGCGCTGTCGTAGGGTGGGGTTCGCACCTGAAAGGATTTCCATGGTTAGCGACATGCACCGGGCGGCTCCGTTCAAGGGCATCGCCTTAATGGTTTTGAGCGTCTTTTTCATGAACTTGAACAATGCGCTCCTGAAATGGCTCTCGGCGGACTATCCGGCGAGCCAAATCATATTCATGCGGTCGTTGATCATGGTTTTAATTGTTTTGGCAATTGCGACCTCGACCGGCGGCCTCTCCATCTTGAAACCCAATAATCTATGGGCGCATTGGAACCGTGGGTTTTTGCAGCTTTTGAACGGTCTGTTTTTCGTACTGTCTGTGGCCTATTTGCCGCTTGCGGAAACTGTCGCTCTCACATTTGCCGCCCCACTTTTCCTGACCGCTTTGGCGATCCCATTTCTGGGTGAGCAAGTGGGCTGGCGGCGGTGGGGTGCCGTGATAGTGGGCTTCATCGGTATTCTCGTTATCACCCGGCCGTTCGGCGGTTCTTTACAGCTCGCCATGTTGTTCCCGTTGGCCGCCGCATTTTCGGGTGCGATCCGCGATATCGTCACCCGCAAATTGACCGCGAAGGAAAGCTCGCTCGCCATCCTTTTCACATCCAGCCTGATTGCAACGGTGGGCACCCTGCCGATGGCACCGTTCGGCTGGATTATGCCCGACCTGTTCGATCTCATGCTCGTTTTGATGACGGGGCTTTGCGTCGCGGCCGGCCATTTCTTCATGATCGATACGTTTCGGTATGTGGAAGCCAAGGTGGTCGCGCCGTTTCGCTATACGGGCATAATTTGGGCAACCATTCTGGGCTACATAATTTGGGAGCATCTGCCCGACCGTTACACAGTGATCGGCGTTTCCATCGTCATTGCCAGCGGCCTCTATATTTTGCACCGCCAACGTAAGGCGGAGGGAGAGGAATAAGCGATGGCGTTGTCTAGTCATCAAACCGCGCCGCTCAAGGGCATTGCCCACGCGGTAATGAGCGCCTGTCTTATGAACCTCAACAATGCGGTGTTGAAATGGCTCGCGGACGATTGGCCGGTAGGGCAGATCATTTTCACCCGCGCCATTTTCGTATTGGCCGTGCCGCTGTTCTTTTTTGTCTGGCTCAATGGGGGTTGGGACTCGCTCCGTATCAACGATCTCAAGGTTCATCTACTTCGCGCCGGCTGTGTCTCACTCAGCGTATTTTTCTTCACACTCGGCGTCACTTATCTGCCTCTTGCGGATACTGTCGCCATTACCTTCGCCGGCCCATTAATGCTCGCCGCATTGGCAGGCCCGGTGCTTGGCGAGAATGTAGGTTGGCGTCGGTGGAGTGCGGTGATTGCGGGGTTTGCGGGAATTCTGATCATTATGCGCCCGACTGGGGATGTCATCCGCCTTGCGGTGCTTTTTCCGCTCGCCTCCGCATTCTTGGCCGCATCGCGCGATTTGATTACACGCAAGATCACCGCACGGGAATCCTCGACGGCGGTTATGATGACCACTTTCATCTGCAATGCTGTGGTGGCGGTGTTGACGATCCCCATCGGTCTCTACGCCGCCGCCAATCCCGGTGAAATCATTCCAAGCTTCGGCGCCTGGGTAATGCCCAGTATGACTGCGCTTGGAATTTCTTTCCTGGGCGCGCTGCTCGTGGGCGGTGGGCACTACTGCATGATCGAGGCGTTTCGGTATGCGGAGGCTTCGACGGCGGCTCCCTTCCGCTATACGGCAATTGTTTGGGCCGGCCTATTGGGCTTTCTCGTCTGGGGGCATGTGCCCGATATCTGGACGATCAGCGGCACGGCCATTGTCATTATGAGTGGGCTCTATATTCTACATCGCGAATATGTGCACCGGCATGCACCGGAAAAGACACATTCTTAGGGGGGTCGCATGGTTGTCGGCACTAAGGAACTCGCAGGCCAGGTCGCTATCGTTACCGGTGGCGCAAAGAATATCGGCCGCGCTACTTGCCTCGATCTTGCGGATGCGGGTGCCGCGGTTTGCGTCAATGCGCTGACGTCGGTCGATGAAGCGGAAGAGGTAGCCGACGAGATTCGCCGGAATCAGGGCCAAGCGATGACTTTTATCGGCGATATTTCGGAGCCCGACGTGGTCGATGAAATGGTTGCGGCGGTGATGGCGGAATTCGGGAAGATCAACATTCTCATCAACAATGCATCGGTACGTAAGGTCTGTGCGCTTGCGGATATGGATATCGAAACCTTCCGCCACATCATGAAAGTGGATGTAGAAGGGCCCTTTCTGTGCGCCCGCGCCGCATTGCCGAAAATGATCGAGGCAGGTGGTGGCACTATCATCAATATCGGCGGACTTTCGGGCCATACGGGTGTTCGCGATCGGTTGCACGTTTCCACGGCGAAATCGGCGCTGACCGGTATGTCGGCGGCGTTGGCCCATGAGGGCGGGCCGCACGGGGTGACGTCGAATTGTTTGGTGCCGGGACGCATCTTGACCGATAGCGGCGCCGAGCACGAAAAGCCGCCCGGTTTACGCAGCGGCAATACATTGACCGACGTGGACGGGCATCCAAGCCATATTTCGGCTATGGTAAGATCACTTTGCGGGCCGGCGGGGCGTTATACGACCGGCCAAACCATACATGTAAACGGCGGAGCCTATACGACGACAGGATAATTGAGATTAAATCGTCTATGATCTTGAGGGAGGATCGAATGACGGCACCCAGAACCATATTTGAAAAAATTTG
>DLVK01000227.1:0-4059 GCA_003444235.1 Rhodospirillaceae bacterium | reverse complement strand
GTTCGGCCGCTTGCATGAGCCCGACCATGCCTTCCTGTACCAGGTCGCCGAAAGGCAATCCGTAGTGACGAAATCGGCCTGCGATACTGACTGCCAATCGTGCATAGGCATTGATCAACCGGTGCAACGATTTTTCATCGCCCTTATCGCGCCATTTTTTGGCAAGTTCGAATTCCAGCTCGCGCGAAAGCAGTGGCTCACGCATTGTTTTACGAATAAAGCGTGTGTTCGCCGCCTGAGTTTGTGGATCGTCGATAATCGCCATTTCGCACCTAACCTTTCCCTTATGGGATACGGGATCGAACGTGCAGAGGATCACCGTTAAATCGCATATTCGACCAAATTCGCGGGAGACAAATTCAAATCCCACGAGCACCCCATATGTGACAGCAATCTATTGGGCGGTAACTTCGGGGAATTCCCGACTACAACGGTCAAGAAACGATAATCCGCCCTTGCTGCATTATCATTCTAGGGGTTAGGGGGCGATTGAGGCAACGGCAATTTGATTCAATCTCTTCAAAAAAACGTTATTAACATTTGAAATTTAATGTTTTTTTGTGAACCGATGATTCTATTGCTTTCTTTTATTCCGCAACGCAATAAAACTGCTTCCTGCGATGCTCATTTGAAATTTCCGATAAAAATAATCAAATTTCGGCCTACAGAACCGGTTTTGGAAAACCGGCGTGCGAACATCGGCGAGAATTTAAACTGCCAATCGATGAAGAATGGCACCTTCTGGCGATAGGCAAACCGCCATCAAATGGCCGCCAAACCCGCAACCGCCATCTACAGTGATCGTAAACGGTGTTTCGGCATATCCGGCTTGGGCAGGATCGAAACCGCGGACAATTTTCTCAAAATCGCCATACGGCGCATTTATGGCCGCAAAGCTGCGCCCAGCCCACCAAAAACTGTCCGACTGGGCACCAATCTGCTTCGAAGTATCGAGGCCGGATGACACGAACAGCAGTTTTTGATCATGGGTACACGCAGCCCAGTGAAGGTTACTCATTAAATCCGCGTGGCCCGGACGCTGGCGAAGATTTTCCCGGACCGCGCCGGTCCAGCGGGTTAGCGCCAGCGGCCCGTCGCGGGCGCATGCCAACCCCGCCTCCTGGTCGCCGCCATATGCGCTAATGGTCGGGCCGGCACCGCGGCCTAATGCCCACTCCAGAATATTTCCAGGGTCGACTGCAAATTGCAGTTCCAAGATACAGCGCAGCATTTCTTCCTGACAGCCACGCAGAAAAACGATGTCTTCGGCCGGAACGTATGGCGGACGCGCCATAAAAGCGCGTCGAAGAGCCAAAAGCGTGTCGACGGTTTCGGGTATGGTATTGCCGTAACCGAGGTAATTCCCAAGAAAAACCAACCTGTCGCCAAGCTCGAAACGTGGAATCAACTGCTGACAAAGCGCTTCCAAACGATTGGTATCGCCGTGCACAGCGCCGATTGTCCAAATCCGCCGCGCACCGCGCAAAACAGCGATTGGTGCACGACCTGCACCTGCGGATGCCCCGCGGGGGAGCATCGATTCCAATCCTGCTTCTGGTTGCTGTGAATCGGACATGGCCAACCAAGGCGCCCGATCATTTGCGAAAATTTGCCACACCGCCCGGGACGCCGCCCGGCGGCGTGTCGCTTAAAGCCTATGCGGCTTGCAACATTTGCTCAAGCTTTTCGGTCGCCTGCTCTTCGTCTATCGATTCAACCGCCGCCAGTTCACGCGACAAACGCTCAAGCGCAGCCTGGTAAATCTGGCGTTCGCTATAGGATTGGTCGGGCTGACCGGCGCTACGATGAAGATCGCGCACTACCTCGGCGATCGAAACCGGATTGCCGGAATTGATTTTTGCTTCATATTCCTGGGCGCGGCGGCTCCACATGGTGCGGCGAACTCGACTGCGCCCTTTCAAAGTCTTGAGCGCCGATTTCATTTCGTCCTTCGACGATAATTTGCGCAACCCCGAATCCTCGGCTTTGGTTACCGGAACGCGCAGGGTCATACGATCCTGTTCGAAACTGATCACGATCAAGGTAATCGATTCCTGTTCGATTTCCTGTTTTTCAATACCGGTGACACGGCCGACGCCATGAGTCGGATAGACCACCCAGTCATTTTTTTTGAATTTTTGTTTTGCAGCCATGCTTAATTCTTCTCCGAGTTTAAAATTCCGAGTTTATAAGTTCCTCGTTATGTTTCGCGTTACCGTACCGCGCGACCGGTGCTCCATTCGCCGGTGGCCATAATTCGATACAAAAAATCGTGCTCCTCTACGACGCCGATGGTCGTTCGACGCCGTATATTGATATTCCAGCCGTCCCGTGCATCTTCAGATAGGTCCCGTTCAAGTCATCCTTTTTGTTCTGATTCTTGCCTTCTGTGGCAGATCTTTGTCGGATGAAATGCGGGCAGGTCCGCCTGCGATTATGCCTAGCCTAGAACGCTACCTAGGCGATATCCCATTAGAATATCACATTTTCTCCGGTTTTTACAGGATTTTGCCCGCCACGCGCCAAAGCGGGATCCCAGATTCTTCGAATCGTTGTCTAGGTCTCGACCTGCACAATCAAGCCGCGGTCAAACTTCGCCTGGCTCAGCACTGAAATATTTATCGAGCTTGCCTTCTTCGTCCTTGAACTCGTCGGCGTCTGGAGGTTCCTCGCCTTTGACGGTGATATTCGGCCATTTTTCCGCATATTCCCGATTCAGCTCGACCCAATTTTCGGCTTCGCCTTCGGTATCCGGGAAAATAGCTTCCGCGGGGCATTCCGGCTCGCAAACGCCACAGTCAATGCATTCGTCAGGATGGATGACCAACATGTTTTCACCGGCATAAAAGCAATCCACAGGACATACTTCGACACAGTCCTGATATTTGCATTTGATGCAATTGTCGGTGACCACATAGGCCATTTCGCCCTCACTACCCTAAATACCGTTTATTCCGGTGCTAAATTTCACGGTGCACCCACGCCCAACGGTACACGCGAGACCAAAGCTCGCGCCTCATGGCCCTAACACACGGAACAGCTCCGCATCAAGCCTATACTGAAATAGGCCGTTACTCGCCAAATCTCAACCACGCTTTCAAACGATCGATGGCGCGGCGATGTTTTTTAGTCGGTCGCCCGGCACCCGGGTCGCGAGGGGCCACTGGAGGTGGCGTTGGGCTTGATTTCTTCTCACCCGGCGGATCGAGATCTTCGTAAAGCGTGCGCGCTTCGGTCGCAGGCCCCCGACGGCTGCCGAGCGCAATCACCTCTATGACTCGGATATGCGGACCTTGCGGAAAAGTCAGCACGTCGCCCGCCCGAACTTCGGCCCGTGGTTTCTTTATCACTTGCCTGTTGATGCGAAATTTCCCTGCGGCGATCTGCTTTGCTGCCAGGGTCCGACTTTTAAAGAAGCGCGCATGCCATAGCCACTTGTCGACCCGCAGTTTTTCCCCGACCGTCGTGTCCGCTGTCATTTGCTCTCGACCAGCTCCTGCAACACAGCGAATGGCGAATTTGGGTCGGGCGCGGGACGACCGCGGCGAGCTTTTGTTTTGCCGGTTTTGCCTTTTGCGGCCCGTTTGCGTTTTGGTCGAGACTTCGGAATTAGCGTCACGCCGATCTCGTCTTGCGAACAACGATAACCAAGAGCGTTCGCGACCACATTAAAGTTCGTTTCGTCGCAACCCGCTCTGTGGAGCAGATCCGGGGTCAGCAAAAATGCGCCTTGCCGACTTTTGCGCCTCAAGACACCCGCCAATTTTTCCACCAAATCGATACGCAGCGACACCGCGCCGAAAGAAATGTGGCCAGTTGCCTGCCAAAATTCAGCGGGCGCCATGGCTTTGTCATAAGCCGTCGGCCGTCGCTCGAATTCCACCGCCGGCACCGGACACTCATTCGCAACGGACCAAAGCAAAGCCCGTAAGCGAATTTTCCCTAGCTTCAGCAAGGCCGGGCAATAAATAGCGGTGGTGCCGATGGTAACATTTCCGGATTTCAGGAAAGCACGCCCTTCACTATCAAGCCCGTTTACCAGCTGGCCAACGGTTTTTC
>DLVK01000055.1:2449-2728 GCA_003444235.1 Rhodospirillaceae bacterium | reverse complement strand
TCGATACGGACATTGCACCCCTGTGCATCCATTACATCGATGGTCTCGGTCTTGGTTAACTCCCAGGGCCGCGCGGTAAAAGCGTAAGGTTTCGAGGTCAGCGCACCTACTGGACAGAGATCGATGACATTCCCCGAAAGCTCCGAATGGATGGCCTCTTCGAGGGTGGAAATCTCCGCATGCTCGCCGCGGTTCAGCAATCCGATGGCGTCGACACCGGCGACTTCCGAAGAGAACCTGACGCAGCGTGTGCAATGGATGCAGCGGGTCATGATCGTC
>DLVK01000055.1:0-2150 GCA_003444235.1 Rhodospirillaceae bacterium | reverse complement strand
TGCAGCGGGTCATGATCGTCTTGACCAGCGGCCCCATATACTTCTCTTTCACTGCCCGCTTGTTCTCCGCGTAACGGCTACCGTCATAGCCATAGGCCATGGCTTGATCTTGCAAGTCGCATTCGCCGCCCTGATCGCAAATCGGGCAATCAAGGGGATGGTTGATAAGCAAGAATTCCATCACCCCGTTTCGGGCTTTCTTTACCATCTCGCTATCGGTCTTGATTTCCATGCCATCGGCGACCGGAAGCGCACAGGACGCCTGGGGCTTCGGCGGGCCCGGAGAGACTTCCACCAAACACATGCGGCAATTGCCTGCGACCGAAAGACGCTCGTGATAGCAAAAACGCGGAATTTCCACGCCAGCCTTCTCGCAGGCCTGAATTACGGACATGCCTGCGTCGACTTCGATCTCTTTTCCGTCGATGGTGACTGTTGGCATGGTTGTCCCTACTCCGCCGCCTGCAATACGGGGGCCGATTTCTTGGCATCGAGAATTCGCTGTTCGATGACGGGCCGGAAATGCCGGATCAATCCCTGTACGGGCCAGGCAGCGCCGTCTCCGAGCGCACAAATTGTGTGGCCTTCGACCTGATTCGATACATCGAGCAAGGTGTCGATTTCATCGATAGAAGCATCCCCTGCCGCCATCCTTTCGAGCACCCGCCACATCCAGCCGGTTCCTTCGCGGCACGGTGTGCATTGGCCACAGCTTTCATGCTTGTAGAAATAGGCCAGTCGCGCGATGGCTTTGATGATATCGGTCGATTTATCCATCACGATGATTGCCGCGGTGCCGAGGCCGGTCTGCGCTTCTTTCAAAGCATCGAAATCCATCAGTATGTCGTCGCAAACATCTTTCGGGATACAAGGCGTTGAGCTGCCGCCGGGAATGACCGCCAACAAATTGTCCCAGCCGCCGCGAATTCCGCCAGCATGTTTTTCAATCAATTCCTTCAATGGGATCGACATGGATTCTTCCACATTGCAGGGCTGATTGACGTGACCGGAGATGCAGAAAACCTTGGTGCCGTGATTGTTCTCACGCCCAAACGACGTGAACCAGCTCGCGCCACGCCGCAGGATCGTCGGCGCGACCGCAATGGTTTCCACATTGTTTACCGTCGTTGGGCATCCATAGAGGCCAGCCATCGCCGGAAATGGCGGCTTCAGTCGTGGCTGCCCTTTTTTGCCCTCTAGGCTTTCCAGAAGTGCGGTTTCCTCGCCGCAAATATAGGCGCCGGCCCCTCGATGAACGTAAACATCGAATGCCCAGCCAGACCCGGCCGCATCCGGGCCCAGGAGCTTTGCTTCGTAGGCTTGGGCAACAGCGGCTTCGAGCTGCATTGCTTCGTTATAGAACTCGCCACGGACATAGATGTATGCCGCGTGGGCACCCATGGCGAAGCCCGCAAGCACGCATCCTTCGACCAATTTGTGGGGATCATGGCGCAGGATATCGCGATCTTTGCAGGTGCCTGGTTCGCTCTCGTCCGCATTGACGACCAGATAATGAGGACGCTCGCTTTCTTCCTGCGGCATGAACGACCATTTGAGACCGGTTGGGAAACCCGCGCCGCCGCGGCCGCGCAGGCCCGATGCCTTCATCTCTTCGATGATCCACTCACGGCCCTTCTTGATGATATCGGCCGTGCCGTCCCAATCGCCGCGCGAGAGAGCGCCTTCGAGACCCCAGTCCTCGAAGCCATAAAGATTGGTGAAGATACGGTCTTTATCCTGGAGCATCTATTCCGCCGCCCCCGTCAATGTGGTCCGTCCTTCGACAGGCTCCGAGCTCGTGCGCCCTATTTGCGAGCCCATAGGCCGGTCCTTGCCCGCTTTCAAATCGTCCAATACTTCAATCACATTATTCGCGTCCAAATCTTCGTAAAGGTCATCGTTGATCTGAACGACGGGTGCATTCACGCAAGCGCCGAGACACTCCACTTCCATCAAGCTGAAAAGCCCGTCCTCAGTGGTTTCGCCCATGCCTATACCGAGATGTTCTTTGATGGCCTCGACCACCGGGCCGGAATCACGCAACCAACAAGGCGTCGTGGTGCAGCATTGCAGAAGATATTTCCCAACCGGCTTCAAATTGATCATGGTGTAGAAGGTGGCGACTTCGATCACGCGAATGCGCGGCATAT
>DLVK01000291.1:2957-3437 GCA_003444235.1 Rhodospirillaceae bacterium | reverse complement strand
CCCGGTCGGCCCCCCAGCCTGTATCGGGATGGAGATACGCCGCCTTGTTACGCCAAGCCGGCGCCGGCATTGCCGAACGTTCCGAATCGCCGAACCGCACCTCGCCATCATTAGGGTCCAGATCGGCGACGGCGCGCAAAAAAAGGCTTTTGCCCGCGCCCGAGGGGCCGCGTAACGCAACGCAGGTTCCTGGGTCAGCCGATAGGCATACCGGCTCTAGGCCAGGCCGTGCCAAATTGCGGATTTCTAGCCCCTTCCCCATCGCACGACTCTTACGGGACGCCGGAGAAAAGTCACGCTATATATTGGAGATGCGCAAAATCGTTCTAATCATATCGGGCTTGTTGGTGGGCGCGCTCTTGTCGCAATTCCCCGAATTCTTCCAGCAATACACCCAACGGCTGGGGGGCCGGCTCGACGAGATCAATCTCCAGGTCAAGAATCTCGACCAGCGGGCCGCAGCCGCACGCCTGGACCGGT
>DLVK01000291.1:0-2651 GCA_003444235.1 Rhodospirillaceae bacterium | reverse complement strand
CACGCCTGGACCGGTTTCAGTATATTCGCCGTTTTATGAACAACAGCGATAACGTTGTCCAAGGCGAGGGCGCGAGCCTCGCCCGTTTGCTTGGGCGCCAGGTTAAATACAAGCAGGCCTATGACGCGATGCAGACCTCGACCCCGCTATGGCGCGCGGCCCGGTTTGCGGAACATTTCGATCCGGACATCGCCATCCCCACTTTCGACGCCTACCGCCCGGCCGTTCCGCTCACCATCGAAGGCGGCGCTTACTCGGGCAGCGGGTTCTTCTTAGGCTGGCTACTCATGTGGCTGATCACCGGAGGCAAGCGCCAGCGTTTGAAGGACGAATATGGGGATGATCTGTACGCTTGAGATGGGCTGAGCTAGCGCCGTCCGCCCGCAGCGCGCTTGGGACGATCCGCCATCGGGTCGCGGGCGTCTTCGTCGAACAAGTCCGCCAGCTGTTCCATCATCGTGCCGCCGAGTTGATCCACGTCGACGATCGTCACCGCCCGTTTGTAATAGCGAGTCACGTCGTGGCCGATACCAATGGCGACGATCTCGACCGGCGAGCGCTGCTCAATATATTCGATCACATCGCGCAAGTGCCGCTCCAGATAATTGCCGGGATTAACCGATAGCGTCGAATCATCGACCGGCGCGCCATCGGAAATCACCATCAGGATTCGCCGCTGCTCAGGCCGTCCCAGCAAACGTTCGTGTGCCCACATCAGGGCTTCGCCGTCGATATTCTCTTTGAGCAGGCCTTCCCGCAGCATCAGACCGAGATTCTTGCGTGCCCGGCGCCATGGCGCATCAGCGGCTTTGTAGACGATATGGCGAAGATCGTTGAGACGACCGGGGTTGGTGGACTTGCCTTCGTGGATCCATTTCTCTCGGCTCTGACCGCCCTTCCAGGCGCGCGTGGTAAAGCCGAGAATTTCGACCTTCACGCCACAGCGTTCCAACGTCCGGGCCAAGATATCTGCGCTCATCGCGGCAATCGTGATCGGCCGGCCCCGCATCGAGCCAGAATTATCGATCAGCAGCGTAACCACCGTATCGCGAAATTCCATATCGTGCTCGATCTTGAACGACAGCGGATAGAGCGGATTGGTCACGACCCGGTCGAGCCGGGCGGTATCGAGCAGACCTTCTTCCAGATCGAACTCCCATGACCGCATCTGCTTCGCCATTAGCCGGCGTTGCAGACGATTGGCGAGCTTGCCGATTACCCCCTGCAGATTGACCAACTGTTGATCGAGCATCTGACGCAGCCGGCCCAACTCATCGGCGTCGCAAAGCTCGTCGGCGGCGATAATCTCGTCATAGCCTTCGGTAAATGCCTTGTAGAAGGGTTCGCGCGGTACGTTGGACAAATCATGCTGCGGCCGCCACGGAGTACCGGGCTCGCCGTCTTCATCGCTGCCGTCCGCGGGTTGCATATCCTCTTCCGCGTCGTCGGGCATCATGTCGGAGAATTCTTCCTCGCCACCCGCCTGTTCCATCGCATCCGCCATGGCCTCGGCGTTCTCGTCCGATGCGCCATCGGAGTCCTGTTCGGAATCGGAATCGTTCTCGTTGTCTTGCTCGTCGTCGTCGCCGGATTCGGGGTCGCCGTCTTCGGGACTTTCGCTCGAAATCTCGATTTCCAAGTCCTGGATCAACTGCCGCACGGTCTCGCCGTAGCTGACCTGATCATCGATCCGTTCCTCGAGTTCTCCCATAATTTTGCCGATGCGCTCGCGAAGCCACGGCTCCCACATCTCGCAAACTTTTTGCGCAGCCGGCGGCGGCGGCGCACCGGTCAGATGCTGGCGCACCATCATGCGAACCGCATCGGGCATGGTCGCCTCGGTCCGATCGGTAATCCGATGAAGGCCAAGGCGGCGGTAGCGATCTTCGAGCATCGCCGAGAGATTTTCGCCGAGCCCTACCATTCTGCGTGCGCCGAGCGCCTCGCAACGGGCTTGTTCCAACGCTTCGTAGAGTACCGGCGCAACGTCACCACCCGGCATATTCTTGGTGTGGGCGGCTGCATCGTGATAACGGAGCTTGAGCGCAATCGAATCCGCTTCGCCGCGCACATGCGCGACCTCTTCGGCCGGCAAATCACGGCTCGGAAACGGTAACCGCGCCCGTTCGCCGGTCAAACCCGGCGGTTCGTTTGAGTAGACCACCTCAATTTCATCGCACTCGGCGACCGCGCGCAACGCGGCCCCGGTCGCATACTTGAACTGCTCGGCGGGAGATCCGTTGTCGGCCATCGCGAGCCCTGGTCCGGTTTAGGAAACCGTTGCCGAAACGGTGCTTTCCGGCAATTCGGTGCCGAAACAGCGTTGGTAGTATTCCGCTACGATCGGCCGTTCGGTTTCATCGCATTTATTAAGAAATGTCATCCGGAAACCGAGAGCGATATCGGAGAAGATTTCCGCGTTCTCGGCCCAAGTGATGACGGTGCGAGGCGACATTACAGTCGAGATATCGCCATTCATAAAGCCCGACCGCGTCAATTCGGCGCACGCCACCATCGCACCGATTTTTTCCTTACCTACCTTGTTGTTGTAGTTCGGAGCTTTAGCCAACACGATGTCGACTTCTTCCTCATGGGGCAGGTAATTGAGCGTAGTAACGATATTCCAACGGTCCATCTGGCCCTGGTTGATC
>DLVK01000278.1:0-4458 GCA_003444235.1 Rhodospirillaceae bacterium | reverse complement strand
TTATTTGGCCTCCGACGGCAAGCTGGTGGCACCTGCTAGCGCGGACGACCTGGTCGCCACCGTTCCCGAGCTGACGGAAATAGCCGGCAATAAGGTCCGTCCAGCATTCGAATATCACGAGCGATCTTCTGGATGCGGCGACGGTGGTGGAACTCGGTAGGTTGGTCCGCAAACTTCTAGCCGAAGAGGACGTCGTCGGTGCGGTTATAACCCATGGCACCGCGACGTTAGAGGAAACCGCCTATTTCCTAGATTTGACGCTGGATCAGGAAAAGCCGGTGGTTCTGACCGGCGCGATGCGAAACTTGTCCGAGCCCGATGCGGACGGCCCGCGCAATATTCTCTATAGCGTCATGACAGCCGCCCACCCGGAATCCCGAAATCGAGGTGTCATGGTGTGTTTCAACGGCGAAATCCACTCGGCCCGAGATGCGATCAAGATCAACTCCATGCAGGTAAATGCGTATGCCTCCCGCGATGGCGGCGCGCTCGGGGCGGTAACGAAGGACGGTTTGATTTATTTCGCCCGTCCCGAACGGCGAATCCATATCGACGTCGACGATATGAAGGAAAACGTTCAGTTGATAACGCTGGTCCAAGGCGCGAACGACCTGTTGGTGCGCGCCTGCATTGCCGACGAGGTCGATGGAATGGTGATCGAGGGCATCGGTGCCGGCAATGTGAACATTCCTTATTTCAAGGCCATTTGCGACGCGCTGGATGAGGGCATTCCGGTTGTTGTCGGGCATCGAATGTTCGGCGGCATGCCGTTTTTCAACAAGGGGCACGAAGGATCGTTCAGAAGCATGATCGAGCGGGGCGCCATCTCAGCCGGTTATCTCAGCGGTATCAAAGCGCGTGTCCTGTTGATGGTTGCGCTCGCTCATACCCAGGATCAAACACGTCTCAGGGAAATTTTCGCCAAAGTTGCCGCGCCGACGCGGCCGGGTACTAATTAGCCCCGCGCAATCGGACTCGATACGGAAAACCCATGACCGCCAATCGCGACTTCTCCTTCGTTACCGTCGGTCAATCGCTGATCAAGCGCGACCTCAGGAGTTATGAGAATCCCGCGTTTTGGGAATGCGTCGAAATTCTGCGCGCGGGCGATGTGTCGTTCACTAATCTCGAAGCGACCATCAAGGGCGCCCACGGGGGCTGGCCGACCAAGGCCACCTATGTGGGCACCGCCGAGGCGCTGGTGCTGGATAATTTGAAAGAGTTCGGCTTCGACATGCTGTCGCTGGCCAACAATCACGCCTTCGATCTCGGCCCGCCCGGCGTACTCTCGACGATGGAAGAAACGGCGGCACGGGGCTTCTGCTTTGCCGGCCTCGGGCGCGATCTCTCCCATGCGGCCGAACCGGGGTTCGGCGAGCTGGAAATGGGTAAGGTGGCGCTGGTCGCCATCGATGCGGGCCCGTGCCCGCCCTATTGCCATGCCAAGGATGCGGACGAAAAAGTGGCGGCCCGGCCCGGGCTCAACTTTCTCCGTGTCGCCAGCGAGATCACCCTGTTGCCGGAGCAATATGCGGCGATGCGCGGCATTCACGACGAACTTGGCCACCAGCGCCTATGGACGAACCGGCGCACGGGCGGGCCCTCGCGCCATGGGGGGCTCTATGACGATTACGTGGACTTTTACGGCGTCCGGTTGGCCGAAGGCGACGGACACCATCTGCGGGGCGTGATCGACGAGGATGATTTGGCGCGGATCGAGGCCAGCATCGAAAAGGCGCGCGCGGCGGCGGATTTCGTCGTCGTTTATCTCCACCACCATCACTGGGAAGCGGAATGGGAAGACGTGCCCGATTGGCACCGGCGCTTCGCCCATGCGTGCATCGATGCGGGCGCGCACGCCTATGTCAGCCATGGGGTGCCGATCCTGCTCGGCCTCGAAATCTATAAAAAAGCGCCGATTTTCTACAGTCTCGGAAATTTTATCTTCCATTCCTTCGCGCCCACCGGCTGGTTCCACGACGATGTCTGGTGCAGCGTCATCGCGAGCTGCGATTTTGCCGCCGACGGCGTGCTGAAGGGGGTGCGGATCGATCCCATCGCCATCGGCGGCTCGGAGGCCTTGGCGGCGGGGGATTTCGAGCATCGCGAGGCGCCGCATCTCGCCCGCGACGATAAGGGGACCGAAACCCTCGAGCGCTATAAGAGAGTTTCAGCGGAATTCGGCACCGATATTGTAATTGCCGACTATGCGGGAACGGTCACTGTCGCCTGAGCCCGTATTGACGGTTTATCCCATCTGTCGGATAGAAGATGCGTCTTAATCAATCGGATGACGCGACATGGCGGGGCCGCTCGACGGCATAAAAGTCTTGGATTTGAGCTCGGTGGTGCTGGGGCCGCTGGCGACCCAGATTCTGGGTGATCTCGGTGCCGACGTGATCAAGGTCGAGGGGCCGGCAGGCGATCCGATCCGCTATACGGGCCCGGCCCGGTCGAAGGATATGGCGGCGCTTTTCCTCGCCATCAACCGCAACAAGCGCTCGGTCGTGCTCGACCTCAAAACCGAAGCGGCGCGGGACGCGGTTTGGAAGCTCGTGGATCAATCCGATGTCTTTATCCATTCGATCCGCCCCCAAGCGATCGAGCGGCTCGGCTTCGGCTATGAGGCGGTGCTCGAACGCAACCCGAAGATCGTCTATGCAGGCATTCACGGCTACCGCTCCGGCGGGCCCTACGAGGGCCAACCGGCCTATGACGACGTGATCCAGGGCCAGAGCGGCGCGTCGGACCTGATGCATCGGCTGACCGGCGAAATGCGCTACTTCCCGACCATCATGGCGGACAAGACCTGCGCCCAGATCGCCGCCTACGCGGTGCTCGCCGCCCTGGTGTCTCGCGAACGCACCGGCAAGGGCCAGTTCGTCGAAATTCCCATGTTCGAAAGCATGGTCGCCTTCAACATGATCGAGCATCTTTATGGGCATAGCTTCACCCCGCCGGTGGACGATATCGGCTATCCCCGGGTGCTTGCTCCGTGGCGCCGGCCCTACAAGACCAAAGACGGTCATATCGCCATGCTCGCCTACACCGATCCCCATTGGCGCGCTTTTTGGGATGCGGTAGGCCGGCCCGAACTCAAGGACGATCCGCGCTTCGAAAGCCTGGCCACCCGGAGCGACAATGTGGCCGAGCTCTACAAGCTCGCCGGCGACAGCCTGATGGACAAGACCACCGACGAATGGATCGAGGTGTTCAGCGAGTTGGAAGTGCCGGCGGCGAAAATTGCCGGTCTTGCCGATCTGCTCGACGATCCGCAATTGGCCTCCAGCGATTTCTTCGTCCGCGCTGAGCATCCGAGCGAGGGCGAAATCATGATGCCCGATTTGCCGGTCCGCTTTAGCGAGACCGAAACCGAGATTAGGCGGTTGCAACCGAAACTCGGCGAGCATTCGCGAGAGATTTTAGAAGAGGTCGGGCTCGACGCCGCGGCCATAGACGAATTGATAGAAAAGTAGGGGAGACCCATGAGCGACAACAGCGAACCTAAAACGGTCGGAATCGGCTTCTATTGGGACGATCTCAAGGAAGGCGACACCTTCAAGACCTTGAATCGCACGATCACCGAGACCGATATCGTCAACTTCATCAGCGTGACCGGCATGCTGGAGACGATCTTTACCGATCTGTCTTTCTCCGAGCATCACGGCGCCATTCAGGGCCGGGTCGTCCCCGCCGCGCTGAGCTACACCATTATCGAAGGACTGCTTTGCCAATCGACCATGCAGACCACCGGCCTGGCCTTGCTCGAAGTGACCAAGAAGGTGAAAGCGCCGGTGTTCGCGGGCGATACGGTCCATGGCGTGGTGAATGTGGAAAGCTCCCGGGAAACCTCGAAGGGCGGGCGCGGCATCGTCATCACCAACAACGATATCGTCAATCAAAAGGGCGAGACGGTGATCACCTATCGCGCGGTGCGCATGATGGCGGGCCGGCCCAAAGACGGAGAATAGCGATATGCGGGGACTGACAGACAAGGTGGCGATCGTTACCGGCGCCGCGTCGGGCATCGGCAAGGCAATTGCCGGGCGCCTCGGCGAAGAAGGCTGCAAGACGGTGATCCTCGACCTCAACAAGGAGGGCGCCGAAGCCACCGCAGCGGACATTCAAGCCGCCGGCGGCACCGCCTTTGCCTATGAGACCGACATCACCGACCGCGACAGCGTCTCCGCCTCGGTCGATCAGGCGGAGAAAGACGCAGGACCCATCGGTATCCTCGTCAACAATGCGGGCTGGGATATTCCCATGGGCTTTTTGGAGACCGACCGCGAATTCTGGGACAAGGTGATCGGCATCAATCTTTACGGGCCGCTCAACATGCATCACGTGGTGTTGCCGAAGATGATCGAAAACGGCGGCGGGCGCGTGGTCAACATCTCTTCCGATGCGGGGCGCGTGGGTTCCTCTGGCGAGGCGGTCTACTCCGCCTGCAAGGGCGGC
>DLVK01000287.1:0-2590 GCA_003444235.1 Rhodospirillaceae bacterium | reverse complement strand
ATGTCAGGCGCACGTCGTGCCCGCTAAGCTCGTCCGCCAGCGCTCGGGCCGGGAACAGGTGCCCACCGGTGCCGCCGGCTGCAAGTACGGCCATCTTTTCGTGCCCACTCATGCCACGCCCCCCGGTCGGTTGCGGGTTAACGCCAGCGCCATTCCCATGCCGAGTGCTAACGCGAAGAGTGAAGAGCCACCATAAGAAACGAACGGCAGTGTCATGCCTTTGGTCGGCAGGAGATTGACCGTTGATCCCATATTGATAAGCGCCTGGACGCCGAACTGGACCAAGAGCCCTGCGGCGGCAAGGACGATGAAGAGATCAGTTTCCCGCATCAGCCGGAAAAACCCCCGCAGCACGACGAATGCGAAAGCAAGCACCAATACAAGGCAGGCGATGAGGCCAAACTCCTCGCCGGCGACGGCGAAGATAAAATCCGCATGGGCGTCCGGTAACCGTGTTTTAACCAAGCCCTCGCCGGGTCCGGTTCCGAACAGGCCGCCATTGGTGAACGCCTCCATTGCCTTGTCGATTTGATAGGTGTCGCCAGCTTTCGGATCGATAAACCGGTCGATACGGCTCGCCACGTGTGGGAAGGCAAAGTAAGCGCCGATCAGCGAAATCAGGCCCAAAAGTACCAACCCCACCACAAGCGCGACCGAAAGACCGGCCAGGAACCATTGCGAGAACCAGATTGCGGTAACGACGACCGCTTGGCCCAGGTCAGGCTGAGCCAGTAGCAGGCCTACCACCAAGGCGTAGGCGATGAATGCGAATTTCGCTCCGGGTACGTTTTCCCGAAGCCGGCCGGCGGCAAACATCCAGGCAGCGAAAATCGCAAAGCCCGGTTTGACGAATTCGGACGGCTGCAGCGAAAGGCCGGCGATATTGATCCAGCGCTTGGCGCCGTTGATTTCAGCACCGATGATCGGCGTGCAGGCGAGTAGCATCATCGCACCGAAAAACGTTAGCAATCCGAAACGCCGCACCTGGACCGGCGTCAGTAGAGAAACGGCAATCATCACCACTAGTGCCGGCATCAAATAAATCGCCTGGCGTTTGAGAAAATAGGTCGAGTCCAACTGGAGGCGCTCGGCGACCGCCGGACTCGCGGAGGCCGCGAGTAGCAGGCCAAATGCCGCCAGAGCGATGATTGCCATTAGCGACCAGCGGTCGACGGTCCACCACCAACGGCCGAGAACGGAAGTGTCGCTGCGTGCGAAGGCGGGCATCATGCAGCTTCCTCCGTTTCTCCGTCCCAGAATACGTCCCGCGCACTGCCAGGCAGGGCAGCCGCGAGGCGGCAGAATTCGGCGCCGCGGGCTTCGAAGCTTGGATACTGATCCCAGGACGCGCAGGCCGGCGACAGCAACACAACTGCACCGTCTCGGCGTTCACGCTGGGCCAGCTGATGGGCTTTTTCGAGCGCGTTCGCGAGCGTGCCGCATCGGGTCGTCGGTAGATTGCCTTCGAGTGCCTCGGCAAAATCGGCTTCCGCCTCGCCGATCAGGAAGGCATGACGGATAGGTGCCAGACCGTCCATTAAATCATCGAGACCACCTTCTTTGGCGAGGCCGCCGGCGATCCAATAGATGGTACGATAACTGCCAAGCGCGCGAGCGGCGGCATCTGCGTTGGTAGCCTTGCTATCGTTGACGTAGCGCACGCCGTCGATGATTGCCGCCAACTGTTGGCGATGGGCGAGCCCGGGGAAACTGGTAATTCCATCTGCAATATCTTCGGGTGCAAGTCCTGCCATCAGACAGGCTGCTGCAGCCGCGGCGGCATTTTGTGCATTGTGATCGCCGGGAAGGGTTTCCGCGCCGTCGAGCGAAACGATCGGGAGTTTTGCACGGTCGCGGTCATCATAGAGCACTCGGTCAATAGAAAAGACCCCGCCCCGCGCGCTCTGATGCCCCGAAATAGGAATGGCCGGTTGATTGCCGTTAGCCGCAAGGCTGCCGAAAATTTCTGTGCTGTTGGGCTCGTCGATGCCGACCACCGCCGCGTCATCGGACGTCTGATTTTGGAAAATCCGCTGCTTCGCCGCGATATAGCCTTTCATGCCCCCGTGGCGGTCGAGGTGATCGGCACTAATGTTAAGGAGCACCGATACCGACGCGTGAAGGGAAGGTGTCAGCTCCAATTGATAGGAAGACAGCTCTAAAACATAAATTCCATTTGTATCCAGCGCAGGGAAGTCGAGTACCGGCGTGCCGAGGTTTCCGCCGACGGCGGTCGTATAGCCAGCGCTTTTGAGGATATGGCCGATCAGAGCGGTCGTGGTCGACTTGCCGTTGGTGCCGGTGATCGCGATGAAGCGCGCTGCCCGATTGGCCCGCACCAATAGTTCCACATCACCGATTATTTTCGTGCCGGCTTTTTTTGCGGCCGCGGCGGCTGGGTGTGGCTCGGGGTGGGTATGCGGGATGCCGGGGCTCAAAACAAGAAATTCGGTTTCAGCCCAATCTTTGGCATTTTGGCCGGCAAGATCGACGACCGGGATTCCGCTTGTAACCGCCGCTTCGCGGGCGGCTTCGGAATCATCCCATGCGCGGACGTCGGCACCGGCGTCGCACAATGCGCGTGCTGTTG
>DLVK01000451.1:0-2644 GCA_003444235.1 Rhodospirillaceae bacterium | reverse complement strand
GCGTCACGGTGACAAATTGACGTCCTGAGATATTAAGCCGATCAAAACCACGGAGTGGTCGGGGTCTGCAGGTTACGCGCGATTTTCGCGCGTTCGACCTTTAGCTTATCCGGCGACAATAACACTTGCTCGAAAAGACAACCGGTCACTTCGAGGTCGAAATTTAGCACGATGTTCGTCCCCACAAGGTGAAACCGGCAACGCATCTTGCAACCTGGCCGTCGCCCGACCCCAATCAATGCCCTGTTGGGAAGCATCTCAAGTGAGATCTCGATCGGATCGATATCCCTGCGTCCGGGCACCCGGCCGGAATGACATTTCGTCTACAAACAATCGACAAGGCGGCTGTCGGCCAACTCTGTCGCCATGATATTTGCCAACCTTTCGCTGCCTCCAAGGGCCCCCTTTTCGGGGTGTCTTCCCGCAACCTATAAGGTAATTAACTAAGTTCTGGAATAATCCCGACCGCAGACTAAAAAATAAGCAATGCTAGCGCGATTTTGTATTTTCACTCAGATGTTTAAGGCCGTACGCCAAATCGTGCTTTCGGACCAAGGTTCGTCGCCAGTTTGGATTGCATCGCCTCGACATATCGCGCCAAATAAGGTCGCGTTTCCCGGGGATCAAGAATGTCTTCCACACCGAATGCTTCTGCCGTCCGAAACGGTGAAGCGAAGGCGCGCAACTCCGCCTCAAGTTCAGCCTCCTTCGTACGCGGGTCGTCAGCCGCCTCGATCTCACGGCGATAGGCAACCGCAACTCCCCCCTCCACTGGAAGTGACCCCCATTCCGCCGACGGCCAGGCCAGTTTGATATTGACCCCGCGCTGCTGGCAGGTCGCCATGCCCGCCATGCCGTAACACTTCCGCACAACCAACGTAATGACAGGAACAGTGGCCTGACTGGCTACATAAACGGCCCGCATACCGGCCCGCAAGACGCCGCGAGACTCCGCTTGCAGCCCGACCATGAAGCCGGGTACATCGACCAGAAAGACGAGAGGGATATGAAACGTGTCGCAGAGTTCGACGAAATGGCATTGTTTGAGGGATTCCCCGACATCCATCGCTCCGCCGTATACCATCGGATTATTTGCGACGACACCAACCACGTAACCGTCGAGACGAGCCAGGCACGTGATTAGCCCTTTGCCGAAACGTGGCTGGATCTCGAAGGGTGACCCTTCGTCAAAGACCAGTTCGATAAGCTTCCGCATATCGTACGGCCGGCGCCGTTCTTCCGGGATAATATCCTTCAGCACTTCCTCGCAGCGATCGACCGGATCGCTCGTGGCAACACGGGGCGGTAACTCCCACACATTTTGCGGCATATAGGAGAGGAACTGCCTTATCGTCGCGACACATTCTTCTTCGCTGTCGACGACATTGTCGATGGTGCCGCCTTGATCGACAGCGATGCCGGGTCCGCCAAGCTCCTCCTTCGTAAGGTCCTGCCCCAACGAGCGCTTAACGACTGCCGGCCCTGCCGCAAAGACCTGGCTCGTGTCTTTCACCATCACCGAGAAATGCGAGAGGATCGCACGGCCAGCGGGCCCGCCGGCGGCAGACCCGAGCACGGCGCCTACGACCGGCACCTCCCCCATTAGATCGACCGATCGATCGAAACTGTCGACACCGGGAAACACCGCGTGTCCCCGGTTCTTCGCCGACGTCACCGTGCCACCAGCCCCGTCTATCAGATTGACCAACGGTATCCGATATTCATGGGCCAGGTCTTCGCTGAACCCGCCTTGCCCTCCTTTGCGACGGTCGAGCCGTGCCGTCGTTCCACCACGAACAGTAAAATCCTCGCCGCCAACGACGATCGGACGCCCGTTGACTTTTGCCAATCCTGCAACGTAGGGCGCTGGCGTCAATCCAAGGAGTTCACCGTTGTCGGAATATTCCGCGACACCCGTCGTTTTACCGATTTCCTGGAAAGATTCGGAGTCAACCAGCTGGTCGAGCCGCTCACGCACCGTTAGCCGGCCGGCCGCATGTTGGCGCCCAACATTGGTCTCCCCACCCTGCGCCTCCGCCAATTCACGGCGGCGGTGCAACTGCTCGAGATCTTTATCCCAGGCCATTCTCTGACAGGGCTCGAGGTCAGGCGTCAAGGACAACGACGACCTGCCCCTCCGAGACAGGCTCCTCTTCATCGACCATAATTTCGGAAACCTTGCCGTCATCGCTGGCCAGCACCGGAATTTCCATCTTCATGGATTCGAGGATGATCAACGTTTGTCCCTCTGTGACACTCGCTCCTTCTTCAACCTCAATCTTCCACACGGTACCAGTGACGTCGGATTCGATTTCGATGCGGGCCATTGTTGTCCTCTAATGCTGTTGGTTCGGTCTGTTTGAAATGTACTTAAAAGGTCGTCGGCCAATTGGAAAGCAAGTGTTGCCCAAGGCCACCCGAGAGACGATTTCGATGCACCTGCAACATGCGTATGAGCCAGTCGCGCGTATCTTCCGGCTTGATCACGTGTTGCACACCGTAAGATGCTGCAATGTCGTAGACACTGCTCTCCAGCTGAAATTCAGCGAATTTTTGTTTGAAGAATTCTGGGTCGGTATCTTCAAGACGCTCGCCTGGCTTTCCGTGAACAACATTCACAGCGTATGCCGGATCCATAAAACTG
>DLVK01000302.1:0-4279 GCA_003444235.1 Rhodospirillaceae bacterium | reverse complement strand
CCCGCCGTATTCGCCAGCGTATCGGTTGTGGTAAGACGGCATATCGCCTTGGTGCCTTTATCGACCGCCGACTCCAATTCCACCGACCCCCCATGCAAGTCGATCAGGCTGCGGGTCAGGGCAAGCCCCAAGCCGATACCGGATTCGCGGGAGCGCGTATCGCCAATTTCGAATTTCTCGAACAAAGTTTCGCGTTTCGCTGAGTCGAAACCGATGCCCGTATCCTCGACGGTTACGGTCACAACGTCCGCCGTTCGGGCGGCCTTCAAGGTCACCGTGCCGCCATCGGGTGTGAATTTGACCGCGTTCGATAGCAGATTAAAAATTGCCTGGCGAAGGCGAGTCGCATCGGCGGATAGGGTGCCTATGTCCGGCGGATAATCGAGCTCTACCGCCACGCCGCCCTTTTCCGCCCGATCGCCCATCATCGATGCCAGTCCGTCGAGTAATACGGCGAGGTCTATTTCCTCCCGGTCAAGTTCCAAATACCCGGCCTCGATCGTCGCCAAATCCAGAATATCGTTGATAAGGGTCAGCAGTTGGTTGGAACTACTCATGATGTAATCCACATATTCCCTCTGGCGATCATTCAGTGCACCGACTATTTGGTGATTGAGAAAATCGGTAAACCCGATGATTGCGTTGAGGGGCGTGCGCAATTCGTAACTGATATTCGCGATGAATTCGCTTTTTACCCGGTCCGCATTCTCGAGCGCTTGGGTGCGTTCCTCCAAGGCGCGTTGCACACGCGCGGTATCGGTGACATCGAGATAGGTTGCCATGCAACCGCCATCGGGCATTGGGACGATGCCGTAATCGAGCATGGTATCGTCTGTGAGTTCCATTCGTCCGACTTCCGCTTTGGGCTCCGTTACCTGGACAACGAGCGCTTCCTTGGACGTCCTTGCCGCCTGATGAGGTTGCAAGCGCTCGAGTATTTGCTCGACCAATTCGCCCACATGGGGCGCATCATCAAGGTCTGCGGCGGCAAAACCCCAGAGCCGTGCAAAGGGAGGGTTCCAAACACGAAGCCTGCCGTCGCCGCCGAACACGGCCACCGCCTGACGTAGGTTGTCCAGCGTCGTTCGCTGCATTTCAATCAGAGTGTTGTAGGAACGCTCGAGGGATAAACGGTCGGTTACGTCTTCATAGAGGAAAAGTAGGCCGCCTAACGGATGTGGAGAAATCACCAACCGCAAAGTGCGATCGTCGGGTAAATGCATTAACCGCTCTTCGGGCTCGAGCAGCGAGGTAAAGAGCCGATTTTGGCGTTCTTTATAAGCTTGAAAATCAACCACCTCCGGGAGCCGCCGCCGATCTTGCAACAGGTCCAACAATTGATCGAGGGTTGGGTCGCCGGCAAGGTCCTCGGGCTCCAGACGCCATAAATCCGCGAAAGCCGAATTCGAAAATCGCAAATGCCGGTCGGCACTGAAAATCGCCACCGCGGTTCGAAGCACCTCCAGCACTTCGCCGTGTGCTGCGATATGTTGGGCCAACTCGGATTGGACTTCCTCCAGGCTGGTCCGGTCGAGCGCAAACCCTAGCGACCCCCCATCGATTGCTTCCAATGGAACTTCCGTGATCTCGAAAAGGCGCCGGGCGCCATCGACGACGACGTACTGGCTTTCCGAGAGCGTTAGCCCGGTTTTCATCGCCCGATGAGCCATCGCCGGCCGGTCATCCTGATCCTGGCGGGCGCCGATTTCCGGTTGGCGTTGCGGTAATTCTCCGCGTGTGGCGTTCACCAATTCCAAATAGGACCGATTGGCGCCCAGTAGCCGGGCATCGCCATCCCGCCGCCAGACCGGAAACGGGACCGCATCCAAAAAGCGCCAAAGCGCCGCTGCATCCTGTTCCGTACGGCGTTCGACTAAAAACAAACGCACAGCCAATCCGCCGGCCAGAATCACGAGCAATAGACATAAGCCTGCCCAAATCTCCGGATCAAAAAGTTGTGCTATTGCCGACATCCGCCTTACTCGCCATCAGCGATCGGCGTTGAGTCTAAGGACTGCGCCGGTTCCTAACAAGCGTTCCCGTAAGACAATCCCAGATATTAGGTCGAAGATTAGTAGCGGTAGTAATCGGGCTTGTAGGGTCCCTTTTGGTCGACGCCGATATAATCCGCTTGTTCCTTCGACAATTGGCTCAGTTGCGCTCCGAGTTTTTTCAGGTGGAGAGCCGCGACCTTTTCGTCGAGCGACTTCGGCAATACGTAAACCTTGTTTTCGTAATTAGCATAGTTCTGCCATAGCTCGATCTGCGCCAGAACCTGGTTCGAAAACGACGCCGACATGACGAAACTCGGATGTCCGGTGGCGCAGCCAAGATTGACCAGGCGTCCTTCCGCCAGCACGATCAGTCGCTTGCCGTCCGGAAACTCTACTTCGTCCACCTGCGGTTTAACGTTGTGCCATTGAAAGTTCTTGAGATCGGCAATCGCGATTTCAGAATCGAAATGGCCGATATTGCAAACGATCGCCCGATCTTTCATTTCACGCATATGGTCCAGCGTGATGACGTCGATATTGCCTGTGGTCGTGACGAAAATATCGCCACTCGGGGCGGCCTCTTCGATGGTCGCCACCTCATAGCCTTCCATCGCCGCCTGAAGCGCACAGATCGGATCGATTTCAGTCACCACCACGCGCGCACCTTGGCCGCGCAAACTTGCCGCCGAGCCCTTGCCCACATCACCATAACCGCAAACCACCGCTGTCTTGCCGGCCAGCATGACGTCGGTGGCGCGTTTGATGCCGTCTATCAGGCTTTCACGACAACCGTAGAGATTGTCGAATTTCGATTTGGTGACCGAATCGTTAACGTTGAATGCCGGCACCGCAAGCGTGCCACTTTTTTCCATCTCGTGAAGCCGATGAACGCCAGTGGTCGTTTCTTCGGAGAGACCGCGCACCTCTTTCAACAAATCCGCATGCTTGTCATGCATGACCAGCGTTAAATCGCCACCGTCGTCGAGCAGCATATTCGGCGTCCACCCGTCCGGTCCGGTGATTGTCTGGTCCATGCACCACCAATATTCCTCTTCTGATTCGCCCTTCCAGGCAAAGACCGGAATACCGGCTGCCGCCATTGCCGCGGCAGCTTGGTCCTGGGTCGAAAAAATATTGCACGAGGCCCAACGCACCTCGGCGCCGAGCGCGGTCAGCGTTTCGATCAACACCGCAGTTTGTATCGTCATATGTAGCGAGCCGGAAATACGAGCACCGTCGAGCGGCTTCTGACCGCCATATTCTTCGCGTATGGCCATCAAACCCGGCATTTCCGTTTCCGCGATAGCGATTTCCTTGCGGCCCCAATCCGCGAGATCTATATCCGCGACCTTAAAATCCTCGACCGTAGCCATTTCTTCCTCTTTTCTTAAAAATCAACGTCTTCTGACAGAGCACCGCACGCTATCAATCCGACGTTGAGGGTATAACAGCGCGACGACTACAAAATCAACAAAAATATATAACGATATCTTTATATTGTTATGGATATGTGAGTTTACTTTAGGATTCTATCTTAACTGCCGGATAAAACGCGACAAATTCCTTAATATGCGCGGCCTCCTCTTTCGGATCCTTGTAGGTCCAGGCTACATTTTCTGCGGTTTCGCCCTCAACCGTGATCGAATAATAGTTCGCGGTCCCTTTCCAGCCGCAAAAGGTAGTGTGATCGGTTTCGCTGAAATTCTCGCGTGTCAGTGACTCAGGAGGGAAATATGTATTGCCTTCAACACTTTCGGTCTGGTCTGAGTCGGCGATTACCTTGCCGTTGAATATCGCTTTGGCCATAGCGCCAATCTCCTGCTAGTCCTGTTCGCCGAAACCGTTTGCAACAAGGTTCGAAAGCGCCTCAACAGCGCTTTTTGCATCGGATCCGTTGCTACGCACTACAATTATAGTGCCCGGGCCTGCGCCGAGCATCATCAATCCCATGATCGAATCGCCCGGCACCTCTATCCCGTCTTTCGAAACCACTGTACCCGCCTCGAACTCACCGACCAATTTTGCAAACTTCGCTGCAGCGCGCGCATGCAGGCCTTTAGCATTGACGATACGGAGCGTACGCACGATCTCGCCACTTTGTTCCGTCGATGAAGACGAGGCTGGCAATGACTATTCACCTCCGCCGGACAGTAATTCGGATGCTACGTTGATATATTTTCGCCCTGCTTCCTGCGATTCCTCAACCACTTCCGGCAGCGACTTCTCGGCTCGGATCGAGACCAGTTTGATCAGCATCGGTAAATTTACCCCAGCGATGACGTCGA
>DLVK01000133.1:0-7672 GCA_003444235.1 Rhodospirillaceae bacterium | reverse complement strand
TCTCAGCTAAAAGCCGGAAGGTCAGAAGCAACCGGTCACGGCACTGGTGTTCGACAAGTTCAGTCTCGCCGATTACGTCACCTCCAATGTGGAAAAAGCGCTGCTATTGAATTTTCAATTCACCAACGCGGTGATTATGGCGGTTCCTAAAGGAAGCGACGTTAGTGAAACGAGTGCGAACAAGTTTCCGGCGTTATTCCTGCAAGCGCTCGGGGACAAAAGGGCAAAATTGCTGGAAGGGGGATTCAAAAACGGCGTGAATTTTGCCGGTGTCGTAGGCGTGAAGGATGGCAGTATCCAGCAATCTCTGCTGAACTCCATGGGCGTCAAGAAAACGAGCCATGTTGTCCGAGGCCGTTTCACCGACGAATTTCTGGATATCACAGGCTTGGTCTTGCCGGAGATCAATCTCTCGCTGAAAGCTCTCTTGGCCAAGCTGAATCTCGATTTCTCGATACCGAATTTGAAACCGACATTCTTCATGCCGTTCGGCTTCGCGAACACGCGTTTCGACATCAGCCGCGAACGCGATGTGCTTGGCCAGACGACCGGTGTGATTACCGCGGCGCTCGTGTCGGATGTGGAAGTGAAAATGCCGGGCCTCGGGACCACCACCTATCCGGCGGTTCGGATATCCGGAAGCCTGGATACGGGTATTAAGTTCGGTAGTTTGCTCGGCGTCGATTTCCCGAGACTGTTCGATCTTCCGTGGGCATCGCTGACCGATGTCAAACTCGTTGCCGATGTCATTAGGAAGGTGCCGCTGGGCCCGCCGGTGTTGAAGGTCACGTTGACCGCAAAAGGGCGCGTCAATGATGTGCGTAACATTCCGGTAGAGGCATCGGTCGAAATCGAAGGCAAACAGTTTGGCTCGCCCTATTTTCGGTTCCCGAAATACAATTTCGATCTTGGGAAGATTCCTGGGCTTAAGGAAATTCCCGGCGTATCGGGCGTCAAGCTTGAGGATCCGGTCATTTCGCCGACGGCGGTCGGCGGAAAGCTGACGATCGACAAGCTGAAGATAAAACGAGCCGATGTACTTTTCTTCCAAACCAAAAAACCGACGGGCTGGAATTTCGCCACCAAACGGACGAACCTGTCACCGGCGACTTTTTTCAACAAGCTGAACGGCAGCGTTATCGACAAGGCGAAGCTGAAGGAAGCCGCGCTTATCGTCAGCAAACCCGGTTTCAACGGCAAGGTGAGCGATTTGCCGAAAGCCGTGCGCAAATGGCTGAAAGCCCCGCTTCCCGATGACGAAATGGCTTTGCCGTTGGCATCTGGGGTCAATATGGTCGGTGTTCTCCACCCTCATGACGTCGGCGGTGTAGGCAAGGCGCTGAAATCTTTCGGCGTTCCCAAAGAAGTGGTGGTCCTCGGCGGCGTGAGCGGCGTACTCGACAGCAAACCCGCGTCATTGCGGATGTCCGGCGGTTTCCCGAAATTGACGATGCCGAAGCTCGGCTTTTTGAAGCTTCCGACACCGAAAAACGCGCCGGCGCTGTTTATGGAATATCTCAACGGCCAACCGGCTCTTGGGGTCGAGGTGACGGAAACCCTGCCGCTCAAGGACGGTAAAAAGACTGTCGATCTTGAGTCCAAATTGGCGTTGACGGTGAGTGTCACCGGCGCTGCATCCATCTCTATGTCGGGAACGACCAGCAACGACTGGCAAGACCCTTACGGGATCAAAGGCCTGACCCTTAGGCCCGGGACGACGATGTCGGTCTCAGGCGGGGTTACCGGCCCGCAGGTGTCGTTCAATGGCATCACGGAAATCGGGTCCAAAGAAGTGACATTAGGTGGAGCGCTGAACAGCGTGGGGGCGTCGTTCTGGGGCACGATTGACAGTCTCGGGCTGTCAGATGTTGCCGAATTGGCCACGGAAATTTCCAGTGCCGGGGGTAAAAAACTCAGCACCAAAGGCCTCCCCGAAGCCGAATTTAAAAAAGTCAGTATCGGCTTTGCCGCGCCGGGCGTTTCCATTCCCGACCTGGGCATTAGCGGCGGCGGAACGCGGGTGAAAGGCGATTTCTATTTCCTCGATCCTCGTAAACGTCTCGGGAGCCTGGACGTCATTCTGGATGTGACCGGAATGGCCGCCAAGTCGAATATTGGCGAAATCGTCCTGGGGCCCTTGGCGCTTAAGAAAAACGTATTGGACTTCGCCGCCAAGACATCGGCGTCGCCGCATTTTTCGATAAAAACCAGCTCCAAAATTTTAGGCGTGGACACCGCGCTTGAGATGGAAGCCAAGGCGACGGGAATCAAGTTTACGTCGACGCAGAAGTTCGGCGATTTGTTCGCATATAGCTTCGGCGCGAATACGGGCGTTTTCGATTGGGGTATGGCGGACTTCTCGAAGGCCGACCTCCGTCTTGCCGCCAGCCTGAAATCCGACCCCGGCAAATGGATACGGACTCAAGGAAAAGCCGCGGTCAAAAAAGCCTTCGATACGCTCAAGCCCGGCCTGGATAAGGCGGTAAAAGATCTCGAGGCGGCCCAAAAGAAGGTCGACGGTCTTAACAAGGATATTGCTAAGCAACGAGCGATCGTAAAAAAGGAGAAAGAGCCTTCGGTCAATCGGCTTAAGAAAGCAGAGGCGGAAGTAGCCAAATTGCAGAAATCGATAGACGGTTTCGAGAAGCAGATCAAAAAAATCAATGGCCGCATAAAGACGTGCCATCAAAACAAACGTATTTGCGTTTGGGGAAAATACAAAACCAAATGCAAAAAGAAAAATGGGGCGTTTGCTACAAATGGAAAACCTGGTGGAGCTGCCAGAAGCACAAGACGATAGCCAATCTTCCGGCCCGGGCAATTTGCGAGGCCAAGAATACCAAACCCCGCGCGGAATTGGCTGTAGCCGAAGGTAAGAAGGCCGGTGTGGTGGTCGCCAAGGTATCGGCCCAAAAAACGGTCTCTGCTTTGCGGAAGGGCATCGAGGCAATACCCATCGACCTGGATCCGCGTGTCGCCACTCTTATCGCGGCGCGAGAAGTCGCCAAAGGCACGCTCGAAGCTGCGAAGGAACTGGTGAAGGGTGTCGGCAATGCCACGAAACTTCTCGCCGCCGGTGTTGATGCGGTCGGTAAAGCGGATGTTTTCGTTCTCGAAAAAAGTAATATACAGGGCTCGTTGACCGGCGGACTAAAGGGTGAGCCGGTCGTCCTGGACATGAATTTCAAAATTCGTGGCAAATCCTTCAAGAACCGTCTGGGCTTTTCGCTGACCGATGCCAAATACAATGCAAAACAGTTCGAGGTCATCGCACTTGGGGCTGGGGTGAAGGCGGTTATCGCGAAGGCCCAGAAAGCGAAAATCGTCCCTCACGTTCTGCTCGACCGAGTGGCCAAGCTTTACCTCGAACGTCAGGCGGAGGCCGACGAAGAGGCCAAGAAAGCGGTCGACTCCAACGGCGAGGTGGAAACCGACCTAAATGACGGAACGCTCTCCGTCGGCAATAGTATCGATCAAAATACCCGGCACCGCCGCGAACTGCAGGAAGCGGATCGTAAGCATAGAATTGCGATGCAGGAAAAAGCGCAGCAATCCTATGAAGAAAGGCACAGGGCCGAATTGGAACTGCTGCTGTCGGAAACAGGGAAATGGGGCAAGCTTACCGGCAGAGCGATGGATATCGGAGCAAGCCTAAATGGCTCTGTCTGGATCGTCGGGACTAATGGCAAGCCATACCGATGGGTTGGCAAAAATTGGGAAAAAATGCCGGGAAGTGCCGTTCGCCGTATCGATGTCGGCCCTAATGGCATTCCTTGGATCGTCAACAAACATTCGCATATTTTTCGGTACATACCGAAAAAGAAGGCTTGGAAACAAGTGAAGGGTCTCGCCATCGATATTGGCGTCGGCGCCAATGGACAGGTCTGGGTGATCGGGACTGACGAAAAGCAGGGCGGTTTCGGCATTTATCGCCGCGACGGCAATAAATGGACGCGGATGCCCGGCGCCGCTGTGCGTATCGATGTGGGCCACGACGGCACCGCTTGGGTGGTGAACGATCGCCACCGCATTTTCCGTTTCGACAAGAAAAAGAACAATTGGGTAAAGCTTCCAGGCCGGGCCTATGAAATTGCTGTGTCGCCGACAGGCGTGGTGATGGTTGTTGGACTGGATAGGAAGCCGTGGGTGTGGGATGGCGAAGCGTGGCACCGATTATCCGGCAGTCACCTGGTCAATTTGACGCTCGACCGGAATGGATTGCCACTGGCGACGACGCATAAAAAGAATCACATTTGGGCGATGGGCAAGGCCAATCCTCCGCCGCCAGCCTTTTTCGGTAGCCTCAAACAGGGCAAGATTTTGGCTAAGTTGAGAAAGAAATTACGGCGCCACGAGATACTGATGAATCAAATTATGCATCATGCGGAACGAGCGGCATTGGAGGAAATGTTCCGCCGCCGCTGACTTTCGGTTGGTCATTGACCGGTAAGCCCCACAGCGTCTTGATTAATAAGGCCGGCTGCCGGCGATCTGAGTGCGGTGCATGACGCGGCGGTGCGACATGTCGAACGGGTCGCGACGGTGCATGGCGCATCGGTTATCCCACAGCAACAAATCGCCGACCTGCCATTGGTGGCACCAGGCGTATTTTTCCTGGGTCGCGTGGGCCCAGAGCCTATCCAGCAAGTCTTCGCTGTCTTCCACGGAGAGGCCGGGCACGTAGCTGAAGGGGCGGCGGCCTAGAAACAGGGCCTTGCGTCCCGTATTGGGATGGGTGCGGACCAGCGGATGGTGGGGGCCCGGTGTTTTGCGCGGGTCTTGCTCGTCATCGAAGCCCGGGCGGAGCCGCCCGGCGCTGTTGCGGCTTTCGTCATGGACGGCGGTCTTGCCGTCGATTTCGGCCAGAAGTTCCGGCGATAGATCGTCATAGGCGAGGTACATATTGCTGACGCAGGTATTGCCGCCGCTCGGCGGGATTTCGCGCGAATAAAGCGCGCTCCCCAATGGCGGGATTGGCTTGTAGGACATGTCCGTATGCCAGAACGCTTCCGCGCTGCCGAGGCTGTGGTCGATCCGCTTTTTGTCCATATCCACATTCATGACTTCGATGATCTGGGGATATTTCTCCGTGAGCGGCGTGAAGGAGGTCCGATTAGGACTTTGCGGCAAGCCGAAATACGCGGAAAAATCGATATGTTGGTCCGGTGTTATGTCTTGATCTCGGATGATCAGCGCCAGGTGGGTATGCCAGGCTTTCGTCAACGCACGCACCGTTTCGGCGGAAAGGTCCTTCGAAATATCGATACCCTGAATCTCCGCCCCGATTACCGGCGAGCAAGGGACGACGGTAATACCCCCTAGGGCGTAGGGTTCTGTTGGAATTTCAGCAGCTTGCATCGAGATTTCCGTTCGGATAATTGTTCAGCACTTCATTATTGCGACCGCTTGCCGGTACCGCAAGCGGGTCTATTCTTTATTGGACAAAGCCCATTCATATAGGCAGTATCGCCCCCTTTTCCCGCACTAGAAAGAAACGAGGCCGTAATGAGCCCGATATCAGTATTCGATTGGCAGACCTATCGCGATCTGTTCACCACGCCGGAGATGGCGAAAATCTTCGACGAACAGGCGACGTTTGCCGCCATGGTCGAGGCCGAGAAGGCGGCGACCCGGGCGCAAGGCAAGATCGGCATCGTGCCGGCGGAGACCGCGAAAGTCATCGATGCGACGCTGGATGCGGCAAAACTCGATTTGGAGCGGTTGCAGGCGGACACGCTCGATGTGGGCCGGCCGATTGCGGGTCTTGCGGCCCAGCTCGCCGAGCAAGTGGACCCGCCCCACAATGTTTGGGTCCACTACGGGATCACCACTTACGACGTCATGGATACGGGCCGGGAGCTGCAAATCCGCGACGCCATGGCGGAGATCCTGGCGGCAATCGGGCGTTATCAGGCCCTGCTCGTGGAACTTGCCGAAGCCCATCGGGATACGGTGATGGTCGGGCGCACTAATAATCACCATGCGTTGCCGACCACATTCGGCGGACGGGTCGCGGTTTGGATCGAAGAATTGCTGCGCCACCGGGAACGACTGGAAGCCGCGCGCGACCGGCTCATGGTAGTGGGCTTTTCCGGTGCCGTGGGCACGCTTGCGGGAATGCGCGGCCAAGGCCTCGAGTTCCGTACGGCAGTTGCCGAAGAACTTGGCCTCGGCGAAACGATCACCAGTTGGCACAACGCCCGGGACATGATGACCGAACTGTCGCTGGCGCTCGGCAATCTCGCGGCGTCGCTGGCGCGGAACGCACAGAACATCAACGCGCTCGGGTCGACCGAAGTGCAGGAGATATCCGAACGTGGCGGCGAAGGGCGCGGCCGTTCGACGGCACTGCCGCACAAGCGCAATCCCCGTGCTGCCGAGTTTGCCGAAGCGACCGCACGCCTGGCTCGGCAACGGGCCATGGGCATGGTGGAAATAATGGGCCAGGAATCGGACCGTTGCGGCGGCACCTGGATCGGCGAATGGCTGTTGGTTCCCGAAACCTTCCTATTGAGCGCCGGTGCGCTTCATTGGGCGAGCGATCTGGTCGGGCGGCTCGATGTGGATGTGGACCGAATGCGGGCGAATTTCGATCATTCCAACGGCATGGCTGTTGGGGAACGCTTCGTGCTCGAGATGGCGCAACGGATGAGCAAGTTCGAGGCCCGTAAGCGGCTCGATGCGGCCTGCATCAAGGTTTACGAGCAGGGTATCTCGTTGGCCGACGCTTTGGCGCAGGACCCGGCGGTGTTGGAAGTCTTGAGCGAGGCGGAAATTAAGGAATTTGCCGACCCTGCGAACTATGTCGGCGCGGCGCCTGATATGGTCGACGCGGTTGTCGAGAAGGCCAAGCAGAAATAGCAGGCATTTGACAGTGGGTTGCTGCCGAAATTATCCGGCGCGCTGCCAATAGGCGCCGGTTCCATCGATATCGACGATCTCTTCGTCAATCTCGTGTGTTTCGCGGTAATCGTTGATCGCCTGCCGACAAGCGCGGATCAAGCCGTAATCGTCGACAATAAGGTAACCACCGACCGATAGCTTCGGATAGAGCGCGTCCATTCCCTGGATGGTAGATTCGTACATATCGCCGTCGAGACGGACGATAGCGAACTGCTCGGCTTCGATGAGATGCAGCGTGTCCTTGAACCAGCCTTTAACGAAAACCACGTTGTCGGCGAGCAGGTCGTAGGCGCGAAACGTATCTTTCACCTCGTCGATGGAGATCGCCAAGGGCTCGTAGGTATGAAGGTTCATGTGGCGGTCTTTGGGGTAGGTCTCCGGGTCCGGCGGCGGTAGCCCTTCGAAGGAATCGGCGACGTAGACCTTACGATCCTCGGCGCCCATCGTGTTCAAGATGCCGCGCGCGAGCGCGGAGGCGCCGCCGCGCCAAACGCCGGTTTCGATAAAGTCGCCCGGGATATCGTTTTCGACTACATCGATGACCTGATCGGCGAGGCTCCGAAGGCGTTTCACCCCGATCATGCTATGGGCGACGGTCGGCCAATCGCGCCCGATCAGCCGTTCGTTCTCGTTGTGAACCGGTCGGCCGCTTTGACTGCTTTGCCAGCTGGGATCCTTATAGATCGTGTTGGCGATGCAGCGGATCATCAGATCCACATATTGTTCGAGGGCTTTACTCACCGCGCCAAAACCTTTGCGATTGCGTCGG
>DLVK01000403.1:0-3180 GCA_003444235.1 Rhodospirillaceae bacterium | reverse complement strand
CAACTTGCGATGTAGCAAAAACGACTGTTTGCAGGCGATGGACCGCAGCGACCGTTCCTACCGGAAATGAACTGCGCGGCTGATGATTATGCAAGGTTTCGGGGTCAGATGCCTTTGGGTACCAATGACATTAGTCACGTTCTCCAACTTCGATCCGAGCCGATCTGCGGAGGAAATGGCCATTTTCCATTTCATGCGCAGCATCGGCTCCAGCTACTACATATACGACAGCTTCATCGTCGTGTTCCACACGCAAAAGATCACCTATAGCGATCTCGTCCATCGGGTTAATCCGCTTGATGAACGCTGGCGGTTGGCCGAGCTACCGCCGGACTGGGACATCAACAGTACAGCCGGATTGGCCAGCCTGGCTGGCGAAGTTACCCGCCAAGCAACCGCGATCGGCTATATAAATTCATTCCAGTTATTCCTATGGACTTCGCTCTTGGCTTATCCACTTATCGCACTGATCGTTTGACCACCGAAGGGTTATCGACCTTACGGTTAGACACCACTAAGCTTGGCTTAAGAGCACGCTTCACGGGTTCGTGCGAACCGGGCCCAAGAAGACGTAGGCCACCGGCCTTAGCCAATTACCTCGCGCAGCGCGTGTCCGCGGTTCTTAGTGTGCGGCCGCACATGCGTTGCCCACCGCCCCTTTTCCGCCTGGGTTGCCCATTCAACACTGGAGAGCACATCCGGGCTTTCAATCTCGTAGATCGCAACGTAGGTAGCGACGCCGCCACTCGGCAAATTGAGATCGTTTCCACCTATACTGACAGTGAAGTCCTGCGATTTCGCACGGGTCACCGCACGCACACCAGGCACCTTCAAGATAAACGGCACGTGTTCGGTATCGTAGACCTCGTTGAATATCGCCTCATGTTCCGCGTCTATATCCATACTGACTTCGAAAAAGTATTTCGTTCCGATCGGCATCGCATTACTCCGATAGTTATCTCTAATTGGCATCTTCCAGCATCATCATCGATGCCTTTTCGCCGATCATGATCGATGGCGCATTTGTATTGCCGGACGTGAGTGTCGGCATGATCGAGGCATCCGCAACCCGCAGCCCTTCAATACCTCGCACACGCAATCGATCGTCAACGACCGCCATACCGTCTTGCCCCATCTTGCAGGTCCCAACCGGATGATAGGTCGTCTCCGCGTTGTTCCGCACCCATTCCAGCAACTCGTCGTCGGTTTGAAAATCGGAACCGGGGGTAAACTCTTCGCTGATCACCTCCTTCAGCGGCTCTGACCCCATCCATTCGCGACCTTTCCGCATGGCCGCTAATAGCCCCATTCGGTCGAGCTCCGAGGAGAGAAAGTTGAACTTGATCTGCGGTTGAGTTCCCGGGTCGGATGAACCAATATGAATGCTACCCCGACTGTCCGACCGAAGCACGTTCACGTTAAGTGTCAGGCCGGGTTGAGCGGAAATCTTCTTTCGACCCTCGACCCAGAACGGCAGGCAGGACGCTGTCGCATCCGGTGCCTCCAGGCCCTCCCGTGTCTTGAAATAGGCCCGAACGGGCACAGCCGTCATCGACAGCAATCCTTCGCCCTTGGTGATGTATTTGAGAACCTGCCCGATCAATCGCACACCACGACCATGTACCGCATAGGTCCAATCCGGCTTTGCAATGCGGTACCTCATGCGCGGCGAATAGTGATCACGAAGATTCTCACCGACACCCGGCAGTTCGTGCAAAACATCAACACCACATGCCTTCAGAATTTCCGGATTTCCTATGCCGGAGAGCTCCAAGAGCTGTGGTGAATTGATCGACCCGGCACTCAGCATTACTTCGCGCCCGGCACGCGCCTCGCGAACCGATCCACCTACAGAGTAGCGCACACCAATACAGCGCTTTCCTTCGAACAACAGACATTCGGTCATTGCGCCTGTTTCTATCTTCAAGTTCGTCCGATTGCGGGCGGGCTCCAGATACGCCCGGGCGGTGCTCATCCGACGACCGTCGGAGATCGTCGTCTGCGTCATCGCTATACCTTCTTGCTGAGCCCCGTTGTAATCCGGGTTGTAAGGCAGCCCAATAGATTTGGCGCCCGCAATCAAAGCATCATAAAGAGGTCCCTTCTGATCTGTATCTGTTACACGCAGGAGGCCGTCGCGCCCTCGATACGCGTCATCGCCACCATCATAACTCTCCATATTCTTGAAAATTGGCAGGACATCGTTGTAGCTCCAACCACGGTTGCCGAGTTGCGCCCAATGATCATAGTCCTGAGCCTGCCCGCGCACGAAGACCATGCCATTAATCGAGCTGGATCCGCCGAGCAGCTTGCCGCGCGGGACGTAAATGCGCCTCCCATTGGCGTTCGCCACGGGCTCCGAATGATAGCGCCAATTCGCTTTCGGGTTATGCAGAAGCTTGGCGTAACCGAGAGGAACACGCGACCAGTGATGGCTTGCCGGTCCGGCTTCGAGGAGAAGCACCCGATGGCGTCCATCTTCCGACAGCCGATAAGCCACCGCCGCACCCGCGGAACCCGCGCCGACAACAATATAATCGTAAATTTCGCTTCGCTCGTCGGCCACCGATATCCCCCGCCCAATTTGGTCCCGCCCTAAGTCGGCGACACCTACAAGAATCTAGCGCTCCGGGAGGGGCGGCAAAGTGTGGGTTGGACTATCCGTCCGCCAACTTTCGCGCGTCTATCACTGCCTCGGCCCATTCGGCAGGTCTTTCTTGGGGCAGGTTGTGCCCCGCCTTGGCGAATGTGCGATACGCGTACCGGCCGACAAAGCGATGGGCATGGTGCTCGGTGGATCCGGACACCCCGTCCCCGGTTCCATCAATTGCGATGGTCGGCACGGTAATGGGTGGTTGAGCCGCGAGGCGGGTTTCAATCACGGCGACAGCGGGGTCTCCGGGCACCAGTCCATAGCGGTGGCGATATGAGTGAATCACGATGTCGACAAAGTCGGGATTGTTGAAGGAGTTGGCGCTTCGATCAAATGTGGCGTCGTCAAAGTCCCAATTCGGCGACCACATCTGCCAGAGGAGGCGCGCAATGCCGCGTCGGTCTTTTGTAAGGCCCCGCCGTCCGCGTTCCGAATGGAAATAATACTGGTACCAATAGGCTGCCTCTGCTGCGGGCGCGGCCGGCTCAGGTGATCTGGCAATATTTTGGATGTTATACGAGTTCCCG
>DLVK01000343.1:0-3811 GCA_003444235.1 Rhodospirillaceae bacterium | reverse complement strand
CTGTTTGCCACCGCCTGGCTCGACCGGGCAGGCGTCGAATTGGCTCGTGAAACCGCTGAGACCACACAATCTTTCCTCGATGCGGAAATGGCACACCCGGAAGGTGGGTTTATCGAACAGGCGGGAAGAGCGACGCTACCACGACGGCAAAATCCGCATATGCATCTGCTCGAGGCCTGTCTCGCCTGGTACGAGACCAGCAACGAAAATATCTGGCTCGACCGGGCGGCTCGCATCGTAAGCCTTTTCAACGAGGCATTCGTCGTCGATGGATCGCTGCGCGAGTATTTCAGCGAAAATTGGCAACCCATGGCGGGAGATTCCGGCCGTCTTATCGAACCCGGGCATCACTTCGAATGGGTTTGGTTGTTGCACCGTTATGCGAAACTAACGGGCCAACAAAGCGAGCATATGCGATCGCTCTACGATTTTGCCTGCGCCCATGGCGTCGACAAGGTAAGTGGCGGTGTCGTCGATGTAATTTCCGCCGACGGAACACTTCTGTCACCCAACCATCGTCTTTGGCCGCAAACCGAGGCGATCAAAGCTCATAACGTTTATCGGAAATCCGGCGACAAGGACGCGGGCAAGAGACTCGATGCAACGCTCAATGCCTTCTGGCAAAATCATCTGAAAGACGAGCCCAATGGCGTTTGGCGGGAACATATTGGACCCGATGGCAAACGCCTGCGGGACGATATGCCCGGTTCGAGCCCTTATCATTTGGCCATGGCCGTCGGCGAGATTTTAGACGAGCCTGACGCGTGAAATGCTTTCGCATTCGATGAAATCAGGGTAAAGACGCTGAAAAGCGGAGCAGAACAATGCCCAACCCAATTTTTGTGGCCCTCGATACCCAAGATTTAACCGCCGCCACTGATCTTGCGAAGAAACTCAGCGGCAGTGTTGGCGGGATCAAGCTCGGGCTTGAATTTTTCTCGGCAAACGGCCCGGACGGCGTCCGAGAAATTGCCAAGACAGGGGTGCCGGTATTCCTGGATCTTAAATTTCACGACATCCCAAATACGGTCGCGGGCGCGGTCCGAGCAGCCATGTCGGTTGGGCCGTCGATCCTGAATGTGCACGCAGCCGGTGGCGAAGCGATGATGAAGGCCGCAGCTGAGGCGCTGGACGAGGCCACGACGGCAACAGATTGCGAAAGGCCCCTTCTGATTGCCGTCACCGTACTCACCAGCCTCGACCAGTCTGATCTGGTAACGGTCGGTCAATCCGGAACGCCTGAGGAGCAGGTGGTTCGCCTCGCTCGCCTGACTCAAGCGAGCGGGCTCGATGGGGTAGTCTGTTCGCCGCGGGAAATAGGAGCGATCCGCGACGCTTGCGGCGCAGATTTCAAGCTCATCGTTCCCGGCATTCGCCCAGAAGGCAGCGACACGGGCGATCAAAAACGCACTCTTACCCCAAAACAGGCGATCGACGCAGGGGCAGACTACCTGGTCATCGGCCGACCGATTACCGCTGCGTCCGACCCTGCGGTCGCGGCCAAAGCAATCGCCGCATCGATTACGCCATGACCACCGCCAAAATCTGCGGCATCAACGATACAGCCGCCATGGAAGCCGCACTTACCGGTGGGGCAAGCCATGTGGGGCTGGTGTTCTACCCAAAAAGCCCTCGGGCAGTGAGCCCGGCAGAGGCCTCGGAGTTCAGCGCATTGGCCACCGGCAACGCGGTGCGGGTCGGGCTGTTTGTCGATCCAGATGATGCTTTTCTGGATCAGGTCCTGGCGGCCGTACCGCTCGATCTCATTCAACTCCATGGCGGAGAATCTGCTGCGCGGGTCGCAGCCATTCGCGAAGCAACAGATATTGCGGTTATGAAGGCAATCTCGGTAGCCGACGCGGCGGATATCGACCGAGCCCAAGAATACGGCGACGTTGCCGATTGGCTAATGTTTGACGCAAAACCGCCGAAAACGCTCGAAAACGCGTTGCCGGGAGGCAATGCGGTCGCGTTCGACTGGTCACTTTTGGCCGGCAAAACCTGGCCCAAACCCTGGATGCTGGCCGGCGGATTGACGGCTGAAAATGTGGGTCAAGCGATCCTCGAGACCGGCCCTGACGTCGTCGATATTTCGTCGGGCGTGGAAGACCAGCCAGGCCGGAAAAATCCAGCCAAAATCAAAGCCTTTTTGGCCGCGGTCGCGAGTGCCCACTAGGTCTCCTAAGCCGTTAGCCAAGGTGGACTTAGCCGGTTTGGTGCTGTATTACGCCGGTTCTCAATCGTGCGTAATTTCCGGCAGGTAAGGCGAGTTCGACCCGTCATGGCAGAACCCAACACCTTTCGTTCCGGCCCCGACGATCGCGGGCATTTCGGTATCTTCGGCGGCCGATACGTAGCCGAAACCCTGATGCCGCTGATTCTGGCCGTGGAAAAAGCCTATGAGGACGCGAAGGCCGATCCCGCCTTTCAGGCTGAACTGGATGATTTGCTTGCTCACTATGCGGGGCGGCCGAGCCCGCTTTATTTCGCCAAGCGGCTGACCGACCATTTCGGCGGTGCGAAAGTCTATTTCAAACGCGACGAGCTCAACCATACCGGCTCGCACAAAATCAACAATTGCCTTGGCCAAATCCTGCTTGCGAAACGCATGGGTAAACGCCGCATCATCGCCGAGACCGGCGCCGGCCAACATGGCGTTGCGGTGGCGACAGTCGCCGCGCTCTTCGACCTACCCTGTGTCGTCTATATGGGCGCGACCGATGTAGAACGTCAGCAACCCAACGTGTTCCGCATGAAACTTTTGGGCGCCGAGGTGGTTCCGGTGACCAGCGGCAGCCAGACTTTAAAAGACGCCATGAACGACGCGCTTCGGGACTGGGTCGCGAATGTGGAAGAAACCTTCTACATCATCGGTACTGTCGCTGGACCGCACCCCTACCCTGCCATGGTGCGCGATTTCCAGTCGGTAATCGGCAACGAAGCGCGGCAACAGATGCTGGACGCGGAAGGGCGATTGCCCGATACGCTCGTCGCCTGCATTGGCGGCGGTTCCAATGCCATGGGGCTATTTCATCCCTTTCTTGACGATGCGTCGGTACGCATGCACGGGGTCGAGGCTGCCGGCAAGGGAATCGAAACCGGCGCCCATGCGGCGTCGCTTACCGGTGGTCGGCCAGGCGTGTTGCATGGCAATCGCACCTACCTTCTCCAAGACGAAGACGGTCAAATCGTCGATGCTCACTCGATTTCCGCCGGACTCGATTATCCGGGTATCGGACCCGAACATGCCTGGCTCAAGGAAATCGAACGTGTCGAATACGTCTCGGCGACCGATCAAGACGCACTCGAGGCCTTTCAGCTCTGCGCCAAACTCGAAGGCATCATTCCGGCATTGGAACCGTCTCATGCCCTCGCTCATGTGGGAAAGATTGCCGGCGACCTACCGTCCGATCATTTGATTTGCATGAACATGTGTGGCCGGGGCGACAAGGATATTTTCACCGTCGCCGAAATGCTCGGGGTCGACCTGTGACCGGACGCATCGAAACACGCTTTCAATCGCTCAAAGATCAGGGCCGGGGGGCGCTGGTGACCTTCGTTACCGCGGGCGACCCGGATCCGAAGACCGCCCGCGCCATTGTCGAGGGCCTGCCGACCGCCGGCGCCGATCTGATCGAACTCGGCATGCCTTTTTCCGACCCTATGGCCGACGGTCCGGCGATTCAGGCCTCCTCGCAACGGGCGCTCGCCGCAGGTATGACCTTGAGAGGGACGCTCGACCTTGTGCGCGATTTCCGCGCCAAGGATACCGAAACGCCAATCGTTTTGATGGGCTACTACAACCCGATTT
>DLVK01000208.1:0-2550 GCA_003444235.1 Rhodospirillaceae bacterium | reverse complement strand
GTCCGGCGCTGTTGCGCGGGCCAATCGGGCTATCAAGAAACGGCAAACGAAGGTACATGCGCGCTTGCGGAAAGAAAAAAAGCTCACACCAGAGGAAGCTTTCCAGTTTGCAAATAAATTGTGGGCGGGCAATCTGACGGTTAAACAGAATCGCCCTGAGGCAGTTCGTTGGTATCGGTTTGCCGCTAGTGGTGGAAATGCGGTTGCCCAATATCTCATGGGAGAGCTTCATATTTTGGGGACAGAGGTGAGTACGGATTCCGAAAAAGCCGTTAGGTATTTTCGAGCCGCCGCAAATCAAGGGCACGTGCCTGCCCAGTTCAGGCTCGGTAGGTTGTATGCAGAAGGTGGCCACGTAAAAACAAATTTAATCGAGGCCTATGCTTGGCTTTGCCAGGCAGCACGCAACAAACACGAAAAGGCAGCGGAAATGAAATTCGAACTTGCGGTGGAAATGCATCCGGCGGATGTAAGAAAGGGGAAAGCGCTAGCGCGTAAGTACGCGTCCGGCAAATGACCGCTTAGCACGCTCTGTTTAAGCCGAACTTTATTTCCAGCCCTTTTCTTTGTAGTAGCGCAGTGCACCGTTGTGCAGTGGCGCTGTTAATCCATCCTTAAGCATGGATTTCGGCTCGAGATAGTTGAGCGCCGGATGTAGACGCCGGAACCGTTCAAAACCCTCAAAGACCGACTTGACGACATGGTATGCAATTTCGTCGGAAATATCGGTCGAGGTAACGACTGTTGCTCGGACGCCGAAGCTTTGCACCACGTCGTCGGACCCGCGATAAATCTTTTGTCGGATTTGTGCCAGTGAATAAAAGGGTGAACTGGCAATGAATTTGTCGACTTCGGAACCACTCACCGAAAGAATTTGCGCGTTGCACGAGGAAATCGCCTCCATCACCGCCGCTGCTGGATGGCCGAGCGTGATGATCATGGCGTCGATTTCTTTGCCGCAGAGTTGGCGAGCTTGAGCGCCGGGAGGCGTTCCGCCAATCGACTTAAAGTCGTTAGGTTTCCAACCGAATACTTTGAATAGGTTCTCCGACGTGCCGCGCTGACCAGACCCAATCGGGCCGATATCGATACGTTTTCCTTTCAGACCGGTAAAATTGTCGATCCCACCGTCTGGATGAATCAATACGGTATAGGGCTCTGGGTGAGCGGAAAAAAGTGCTCGCATTTTTTTGAAAGGACCATTGGGGAAGGTCTTTGGGTCGGTACCGTTGTAAGCGTGATATTGCCAGTCGGCTTGTGCCAGAGCGACGTCGATTTGTTTTTTACGGAGTGCCTTAATATTGGCGACTGATCCGCCGGTTTTATAGCGGCATATAACATTCTTGGATTTGCGCGCTCTGTTGACGAGGCGACAAATGGCACTGCTAACCGCATAATAAACCCCGGTTTTGCCCCCCGCTCCGATAGTTATTACGGTCGGCGCACCCGGACTTTGTGCAGCGGCGGGAACGCCGAACATGAGTAACAGGCAAAACACGATGGCAAGTTTCAGTCGGCCATACATGGGCAATCACCTCCAATTCTTTGGCTATCATATGTTAAACCGTTGTGGGCGGCACATAGAATCATTCGTGTCAGTCGTTCGACCTATTCCCTGAAGTGTGAGGAGAAAATTATGCGCCAGAGCATGTCGCGAAAATTACGTGAGTTGGTTGCCGAGCCTGGCATTTTGGTCAAGCCTGGCGCCTACAACGCGCTAAGCGCAAAAGTTATCGAAGCCGCCGGATTCCAATGCTGTGGAATATCCGGCTATGCGGTTTCGGTGAGTTTGCTCGGGAAACCGGATGTTGGATTTCTCACCGCGAACGAACTGGCGATGATGACCCACTATGTCACCAGTGCGGTAAATATTCCGGTGCTGGTCGATGTGGATACCGGGTTCGGGAATGCGATTAACGTCATGCGGACGACCGAAGACTTTATCAAGGCGGGCGCAGCGGCGATCCATATGGAAGATCAGGTCGCGCCGAAACGATGCGGCCATGTTGCCGGCAAAGAAGTAATCCCGATCGAAGAAGCGGTTGGAAAATATCGGGCGGCTGCGAAAGTGCGCGATGAATTGGACCCGGATTTTCTACTTTTGGCACGCACCGATGCACGCGGCGTTGCCGGCGGCACGCTCGAAGACGTAATCACCCGAGCCAAGGCCTACGTGGATGCAGGGGCGGACATGATTTTTCCGGAAGGGCTGGTATCGGAAGAGGAGATCGCACGGGTGTGCGAAGAAGTGCCGGCACCGGTCCATTACAATCGAACGGGTGTATCGCCCATGGTCTCGAAGGATAAGCTCGAAGGCTATGGCGTAAAGATGGTGAGCAATGCCACCGGCGCGCTTCGGATAACGGCACGAGCGATGTGGGATTACATGCATGGTTTCGCAGATCGCGACGTGGATTTCGTCAACGAATTTTTGGCCGAGGGGAAGGGGCACCCTACCGGAGACCTGCACGCATTTGTCGGCTTTTCGGATATCAAAGCCTTGGAGGAAGAGTACTTACCCTCCGAAGAGGTACTCAAAAAGTATCAGGG